>JAZRHX010000150.1:0-2626 GCA_045644985.1 Clostridia bacterium
CCTCTGAAATCAATCAGAGGGCGAGCATTTCAAACCCGCGGTACCACCTCAGTTTACCGTTTTCTCACGGAAACGGCCTTTCAAAGTACGGCGCCTCATCTACGCTATACTCCTGCGCTTTAACGGGCGCACCCGTGACAGCCTACTAAAAAACAAACGCTTTCGTTTGGTGCCCGACTCCGGAAATGTATTCAGCCTTGCAATCCCTTACTGTCTCACACCACCCGACAGCTCTCTTTAGGTTCCGCTTAAGTTTACTTGTTCCTGCTCAAACGCATTTATTATTTAATTACTTCTGCATTTTAGCGCAATAAAGTGTCATCGTCAATACCTTTTTCCTAAAAGACTGCATTAAAGGTTGATTGTTTGACGAATCGTTGTTCCGCCTTTTTCTAAAGATACGCTGCCGGTGCGGCAAATCTCCAAAATGGTATACTCCCGCATCAGATTAATAAAATCGTCAATCTTGTGGGACTCATCTGTAAGGCGCAGCATAATGGACTCCTTAGAATAATCCACCACAACAGCTCCGAAAGCTTCCGACGCCGTCCGGATTTCATTTCGTGTATCAGCAGCATTCACCAATTTAATCAACAACAACTCGCAGCTAATCGAATTGTCCGAATTAAACTCCTTAATGGAGCAAACGTCCGGCAACTTATACAACTGGTTTACCAACTGTTGTTTGTAATCTTCCTCTCCTTCAAACACCACGGTAATACGGGAAAGCTCGCTGGACTCCGTTTCACTTACCGTAAGGGCACTAATATTAAACTGCCGACGGCGGAAGAGGCTGGTCACCCGGTTTAACACACCGGATTGATTTCGAACTAAAACGGCAACGGTATATTTACTCATATTTTACCCTCCACCTTCATAATCAGATCGTCCATACTGCCCCCGGGTGGAAGCATAGGAAGCACAAGCTCGTCTGCATCAATTTTGCAGTCGATCACGTAAGGGCTCGAAGCGCCAAAAGCCCGAGAGAGCGCCCCGTCCAGATCTTCCAAACAATCCACGCCCTCGCCTTCTGCACCGAAGGCCTTGGAGAGCGCCACAAAATCCGTTTTACGTTCTAAGACGGTGGCCGAATAATGCTTCTCGAAGAACAGCGTCTGCCACTGACGCACCATCCCCAGCACGCCATTGTTGAAAATCAAAATAACCATAGGAATCTGGTACGTAACTGCCGTAGCCAGCTCTTGCAAACTCATGCCAAAACTGCCGTCTCCGGTAATCAGCACGCTGCGTTTGCCCGTGCCGAACGCAGCACCCATTGCAGCGCCCATGCCGAAGCCCATAGTGCCCAAACCGCCGCTGGAAACAAACCTGCGAGGTGTTTTGAAATTCAAATATTGGGCGGACCACATTTGGTGTTGACCTACATCTGTGGCAACCGGTGTATCTGCCTCCAAGTGGGCATTGAGACGCTCGATCACGTTCCGGGGCGTCATGCCGGGGCGGGTGTCTCGATTCGCTATTTCCTCCTCTTTGTAGCTGGCAATGGTCTCCCACCAAACCGGTTTTTGTGCGGCGGGTAAAATGTCCAACAGCCTCTTCAGGGTTTCTTTCAAGTCCCCCCGAAGGCCGCAGGTAATCCCAATATTCTTTGCCAATTCCGAACCGTCTACGTCAATATGAATAATATCGGCACCGTGACTGAATTTTGCCCGATTGCCTGTTGCCCGATCGTTAAAACGAACCCCCAGCGCGAGAATTAAATCGGCGCCACTCATAGCCCTGGTAGAGGCCAAATGACCGTGCATGCCTTGCATGCCAAGAAATCTGGGATGTTCCGTAGGAAGCACAGATAAACCCATCATAGAGCAGCCCAAAGGAGCGTCAATACGCTCTGCTAGCGCCAGAAGTTCTTCTCCGGCACCGGCCGAAACAACGCCGCCGCCAAAATAAATATACGGTCTGCGGGCGCTTGCAATAATTTGCGCCGCTTCCTGAACGCGCACCTCTTTCGCCGGCTGAGGTTGAATAGGTTTCGCCGGGGTCGCCGGCGTATAGTCTCCCATAGCCATTTGTACGTCTTTTGGAATATCAATAAGTACCGGGCCGGGACGACCGGATTGTGCCAAGGTAAAAGCTTCCCGCACAATGCCAGCAAGTTCCGCTACGTCTCCTACGAAATAATTGTGTTTCGTAATAGGTAGCGTCACACCGGTAATATCCACCTCTTGGAAACTATCCGTGCCGATTTGGTTGGTGGGCACGTTGCCGCAAATGGCAACCATAGGAATGGAGTCCAAATGGGCAGTGGCGATGCCTGTTACTAAATTGGTGGCACCGGGACCGGAGGTGGAAATTACAACGCCTACCCGTCCCGTGGTTCGGGCATAGCCGTCAGCCGCGTGGGCAGCCCCCTGTTCATGGGCCGTCAGCACGTGGCGAATTTCGTCCTGATATTTATATAAACTGTCATACACATGAAGAATTTGACCGCCGGGATACCCAAACACGGTATCGCACCCTTGCTCAATCAACGTTTTTACCAATATATCCGATCCGATTAAACGCATTTCCTCACTCCTTCTTCCTTATCTCCCAAAAACAAAAAACGTCCCAAAGCCAATGCTTTGAGACGGGTGAAAACAAACCACTCGCGGTACCACTCAAA
>JAZRHX010000151.1:0-4761 GCA_045644985.1 Clostridia bacterium
ACGTGAGGCACTTGCCTGAAAGGAGTTTCATTTAGAATGAAGAAGTTAGTTTTATACTGCAGTATTGACGGAAATACCGACGCTGTTGCCCGCGCAATTGCGAAAGAAGTAGGCGCAGACTTGGCACGTTTGGTTCGTGTTAAGCGTGTGAAGGGTTTTGGTTTCTTTAACAACTTAAAGCTTCGCAGCGAAGTTTTGAGAAAGAAGAAGCCGGATATCTTCCCCTTTAAGTGGGACCCCCGTGACTACGACCTGATTTACATCGGTACCCCCGTGTGGTACGACTCCTACAATCCTGTATATAATACGTTGTTTAACGTTATTAAGATTTACGACAGAAAGATTGCTTTGTTTTCTACAGGTATGAACGAGGAAGGCAAAGCACTTACTAAGCTTTCCAACGACTGGTTGAAAGAATCCGTACTCCTTGGCACCAAGCACTGCATTGAGCCCATTTGGGAAGACGAAGAGTCTCAGACAGAAGCAATCTTAGCTGATATGGCTTCTTGGGCGAAAGGCATTGCGGAGACCGCCGAGAAGATGATCGAAGAAGAAGAGTTGGAGCGTCGTAAGACTATCTACAAATTCTAATATGATGGAACTGTACCCACTGCCGGCAGATTTTCAAGTAATGAAGATTCGTCCTTATAAGAAGGACCTGCCCTATTCGTATACTTGTGGTGTATTCCCGACAATTGAGCTGATGGACCATTGTCCATCAGCTGTTTTTCGTGTTATTCTCTCCGAGAAAATCGTCAAAGGCGGCGATTTAATTCGAGCTCGCGCCGCCAAACTGGGCGTCCCTGTTGTGGTAGATGATAAGGCGATTTCCCGTCTTTCTCCAAAGGAGAATTGTTTTGCCATTGGTGTTTTCACCAAGTACGGACAAACACTGGCTGCTCACCGCAATCACATTGTGCTCGTAAATCCTTCAGATATGGGAAATCTTGGCACTCTTATCCGCACGTTGACGGCATTTGGCTTTCAGGATTTAGCCACGATTCGTCCTTGCGCCGATTTCTTTGATCCCAGAGTGATTCGCGCTTCTATGGGCGCCGCTTTTCGCATCCGCGTGTCTATGTACGACACCTTCGAAGATTACCGAAAGATTTGCGGCGACCGGGACTTTTATCCATTTATGTTAAACGGCACGCCTATGGAGAAACTGACTTTCACCAAGACAGATAAGCCCTATTCCCTGCTCTTTGGCAATGAATCTAGCGGGCTTCCGGAAAGTTTTCTGTCTTTAGGAACACCGGTGCGCATTACTCATGAGAACACGGTAGATTCTTTGAATTTGACCATTGCGGCCGGCATCGGCATCCATTGGTTTACCCACAGAAAGGAGACGGAACAATGATTCTTTCTAGATTAATTGCAGACAAAGCCTCCATTTTAGGCGTGGCTTCCGAAGAAATCAAAGAAGTCCGAGATCTGTACGCGGGTCGCAAGGTGGGAAACAGCCGTCTGTTTGTGTGCGAGGGTTTATGGGCCGCAGACAAATTAGTAGAGAAAGGCATCCCGGTCGAAAGGGTTTTCTTTGACAATACGTATTTCCCGGAGCGGGCAAGCGAGAAAGAACAGAATCAATTAGCCGGCATTTTACAGGTTTGCCGGGAAGCCTACAGCATTTCCCCGAAAGCCTGCAGTAAAATCAGCGACCGAGACGGCGCCGACATTTGCTTTATCGTAGCGGAAATGCCTTCCTATACGCTGGACGATATTCCTCTGTCCGACAATATGGTAACCATTATCTTAGACGGTCAGGAGCAACCGGGAAACGTGGGCGCAATCCTTCGTTCTTTAGACGGTGCCGGCGGCACATTTGCCATTATGACCAACCGCCGGGTACGTTTAACCCACAGCCGTTTAATCCGCTCAAGCTTAGGCGCCGCATTTATGATGCCCGTGGTAGAAGTCCCCATGGAAGAACTGGCCACTTGGCTTTTAGAGAAAGGCTTCCGCTTGGTTTTGACAGACCTGACTGCCACCAAGTCTTATTGTGATCTTGATTACAAAGGGCGCATTGCCATTGTAGCCGGCAATGAGTATTTGGGCATTTCCGATTACTGGCGCCATCTTCCCAATGCAGAGCCAATCATTATTCCCATGCTTGGAAGCGTGGAATCCTTAAACGTAGGCTTTGCTTCTACCCTCGTCGCGTATGACATAGGCCTCAAGCAAAAGAATTTGAAATGAAAGTCGGTAAAAATTTTGGACATATACAGAAATTTTTCTGCATACGTCCAATTTTTGGATGTATATGAAATTTTTTGTCTATACGTCCAAATTCTTAGTCGATATAATCCTTCAACTTCTTACTTCTGCTGGGATGGCGCAGCTTTCGAAGGGCTTTTGCCTCAATCTGACGAATACGCTCACGGGTAACGTTAAATTCTCTACCAACTTCTTCCAATGTGCGCTGACGACCATCTTCCAAACCAAAACGAAGCTTCAAAACTTTCTGTTCGCGGGGTGTCAAAGTCTGCAACACTTCCATCAGTTGTTCACGAAGCAAGGAAGAGGCCGCACTGTCAGACGGGGCCGGGGCATCATCATCAGGAATAAAGTCGCCAATGTGGCTATCCTCTTCTTCCCCTACAGGCGTTTCCAACGATACAGGGTCCTGAGAAATCTTCATAATCTCCCGAACTTTCTCCACGCTCATACCCATTTCTTCTGCAATTTGCTCCGGCGTAGGATCCTTGCCCAACTCTTGAGAAAGCTGACGGGAAACACGGCCCAATTTATGAATCGTTTCCACCATATGAACAGGAATACGAATGGTACGCGCTTGGTCTGCAATCGCTCTTGTAATCGCTTGACGAATCCACCACGTAGCATAAGTACTAAATTTGTAGCCCTTCTGATAATCAAACTTCTCAACAGCTTTCAAAAGGCCCAAATTTCCTTCTTGAATCAAATCCAGGAACTGCATCCCCTTACCAACGTAACGTTTTGCGATACTAACTACAAGACGAAGGTTTGCTTCATTCAAACGCTGTTTTGCACTCTCATCGCCTTGTTCAATCGCAATTGCTAAATTTACTTCTTCTTCAGCAGAAAGCAACGGAACTTTACCAATCTCCTTTAAGTACATACGAACGTGATCTTCCAAGCCCACACCATCTGCCAAGCTTTCAAAATCATTATCTGAAACCTTCTCATCACCGCTATGCTCATAGTCACCAATTACGTTGATACCCATTTGCTCCGCAACTTCATAGATCTTCTCGATAATTTCTGCATCCATTTCCATTTCGTCCATGACTGCGTTAATCTCATCAAAAGTAAGTACGCCCTTGGCTTTGCCGCGCTCTAAAAGGCCGGTAACAAGCGCATTCCCCTCAAAATAACTCTTATCTACCTTATCTCCTCTGGAAACGTCCCGGTGATATCCGTCATCTTGCTCATCCTTACCATAATCTTCAGAAGAACCGGAAGCATAAGCATCATCAGGAACTTTCATGTTTGTAATATCTTCCAGTTCCTCTTCAAAATCCTCATCGGTGAAATCAATAGAATCCGGATCCAACGCATTTGCAGCAGCCTCTAATTGTGCTTCAATTGCGGCCTCATCCAGTTCCTCATCGTCAAACAGATCCTCTTCAGACAAGTCCTCAAAATCACCGGAAAGCTTGTCCCCTTCATAATCAGGTTCAATTTCTTGTGCAGTTTCTTCAACAGGTACAGACTTCTTCTTGGTTGCTTTCTTTGGCTTCTCCACCGGTTGTTCTTCCATAGAAATCTCTTCCTGCGCAAGAATCTCCGTAGCCTTGACCTTAGACGATTTCTTCTTGGCAGGCTTCTTCTCCTGCACCTCCATAGTCTCTTGTTTAATCTCTTCTGTTGTTTCTGCTTTTTGTTTCTTTGCCATTTGCGTGTTACCTCTTTCCAACCTTGTTATTCTGCACGGAATCCGCGCGCATATTACGCATCTGTTCCATCAATTTGCGTTTCTCTTCCATATCATCCGTTTCTGCAATCTGCTGCATATACTTCTGTCTTAAAATTGTATCAAGGGTTTTGGAAATCATTCTTTGGATTTCCAAAACAGACGTCCCAACCGGCGTACTATCCCACTCCTTCATTAGCCCTGGAGCTTCCTCTAACGAAGCGGAAGCCAACACCGAATCACGCCCTACGGGGCGACCTTCTTCCTGTCGCGCTACCAGTCTATCAAATAAAGATTGATTCTCAGTGAAATAGAATGCGTATTCATTGCCCTTATGAAACTTCGATAACTCCCGTACACTGTCCGACAGGCACAAAACAAGTCGTTTCTCCAGTTTATCCAATTCCTGTTCTGCCTTGCTGCGCAAAGGCGGTTCTTGTCCACGCTCGCAATCCTCTTTAGACACATTGCGCAGTACACGTTCTGCTTTCCGAGCTTCTAACACCGCTTGAGGTGACTTTCCCGAAAGAATCCCCTCCACATCCTGAGTGAGTGCCTCTAAAGCTCCTCCGTATTCTTTGCAAATTTCTTGAATATAATGTGCCCTGGCAGAAGCCGTAGGCTCTTTCGCAATGATAACCGCTGCCCGGTTCAGAAACTCCACTTTAGAAGCAGAATCCGAGGGAGGAAATTCCTGTGCCAACTTCTCAATTTTGAAAGACACCAAAGATTTCGCCTTATCAATCACTTTCATGAAATCATCGGCAGGATGCTTTCGTAAGAATTCGTCCGGATCCTTTACAGAAGAATCCACCGTGCCTAAATCCAACACTTTTACCCGAAGTCCTTGGGCTGCCAAAATGTCC
>JAZRHX010000152.1:0-4191 GCA_045644985.1 Clostridia bacterium
TAACTTGTCTCCCTAAGACCGCTTGGCCTCCGACTTGGTGTGTATTCGTTTATAATATATTTACAGTTTATGCATAATTCAGAAGGAGGGCTCTGATGAAGAAAATTGTAAGTTTAGTGATTATTTTTTCCCTTTTTGCAGCCATCGTAGGGTTGGCATTTCCCGGGGACGTGGTTTCCGCGCAGAATACGGACAGTCAATTGCTTCCGGCGGACGTGCTTTCTTCGGCGGCACAGTTTGGTACTTATTTTAATGCCAGCGTAGGTGCCATTCCGGAGGATGCGTTTACCACCGTTTCCGGAGAGCATATTATGACGGTGAAGCGTCCCACCGGCGGCGCAGACACCAGCTGGTATGTTTACTATACCAAGAATGCTGTTGATTTGGAATTTTACACCATTTCCTATGAGATGATGATTGAAGGCGCTGCCGTAGGCAATAATGCGCCGGTGTACGTGAATTTAAGCAATGACGGAACGCGACCCTCTGCAGAGAATTATTACAAAGTGGGCGCGAAGCACGCATGGGCGGTTGCAGGCTATACCACAGCCAATGAACACACCGCGCCGGATGAAGTTTCAGAAATTGCCAAGAATGCTGCCAATCAAAATCTTACATTTTCCGATACCGAGTGGATTCAAGTGCGGATTGATGTGAAAGAAGATGTGCTTAAGCTTTATATCAACGGTAAAGAATTAACCACTACTTCCCGCAGTGATACGGGTGTGTTGGACGGCTCTTTTGGTTTGCGCTTTGAGAACGCAGCGTGGAAGATTAAGAATTTACAGATTGAAGATAAGACACCGGTTACCGGAACCAAGATCAATCATCTGCCTGCGGACGTGCTTTCGTCGGCTGCGAAGTTTGGAACTTATTTCAATGCCAGCGTAGGCGTAATTCCGGAAGATGCTTTTTCTACTGTAGCCGGTGAGCACATTATGACAGTGAAGCGTCCCACCGGTGGTGCGAATACCAGTTGGTACACGTATTATACAAAAGGCGCGTTGGATTATGACGAGTACGAAATTGCCTATGAAATGATGATTGAGAATGCGGCGGTGGGCAATAATGCGCCGGTGTACGTGAATTTGAATGGAGACGGAAGCCGCCCGACTGCAGAGAACTATTATAAAGTAGGCGTGAAACACGCTTGGGCAGTACAGGGCTATACAACGGCCGATGAGCATACTACTACACCCAACGAAGTGGGTGAGATTGCCAAGGACGGAAACAATCAGAATATCACCTTCTCCAATGATGCTTGGATTAAAGTGAAGATTGTGGCTTCGGAAGGCACTTTGAAGTTATATATTGACGGAAGAGAAGTTACCACTGTGGCGCGTAACAATACCGGCGTATTAGATGGTGCTTTTGGTCTGCGTTATGAGAACGTAGCGTGGAAGATTAAGAATTTATCGATCACAGGTATGAATGAAGCATTAACACCGTCCGCAACACCTACAGCTACACCGGGAAATACGCAGGTGGAGAACAAACCTACAGGGGAGCATAATTCTTTATTTATGGGTTTGATCTGTGTTGGTATACTTTCCGTGGGCGTGTTAATGATTACAAGAATTAGAAGAAAAGTTTCGGAGTAAGGAAGATGAAGTATTTTATTAAACAAAATAGCAGTAGGTTATTGTGTTGCTTGTTGGCATGCCTTTGGAGCATCAGTTTATTAGTAGGTGGTGCGCCGGTACAGGCTGAAACAGAGGTTGCCCCGAAAGATTTGTCATACTATACCCAAGGACCTTCGATCTCTTTCCATGATTTCTTTGACTTTGAAAGAGGTTATGTAAATTGGCAGGATGTTAAGACGGATGGAGAGACCGTATTGCAGATTACCAAAGGACCGCTTTATACCCTGGTGGATATGCCGGAACGTTATACCATTTCTTTTATGGCACGAAGTACCGAGTCGTATCTATCGGTGAAAATGACAGCGGGCTTCAAACGGGCCGATGCGGCGGAGACATCAATTACATTAGACGGATCGAACAATGATGTGATTATGGTTTCTGATAGTGAAGCTTTTGCAAAAGGGAAAGCTTATAAGAATTCCGGTTATGAAGAAGGCAGTAAAGCCGGTATCTATTTGGAATATCCCGGCTGGCTGCATCAAAACGAGTGGTATGGGGTTACGTTGTGCGCGGATGCGGACTTACTTCATATTTTTATCAATGGCGAGTTTATTTACACCATTGAGGATGAGGATGGTTTTGACGGTTGCTTTGTCCTTAGAAGCAACAATAACAAAGCGCTTCAATTGAAGAATTTGAAATATACGGCAGACGCTACGGATACCGCCTTTGCAGGTAATGTGGTTGCCGGACGCCTTAATCATTCGGAGATTATTCTCCCGGGAAAGGCAGAGAAGTTTGTGTATATCCCCGAAGCAACGGGTGCGGTTTCTGTGAAGATTGCAGACGCGGCAGGCGCCATTTATGAAAGCGGTAACTTGCAAGAGAACGAGGATGGGACCTACAGCTATGAATTTATTCCGCGGGGAAAGGCCGGGTGCCATACGGTTACATTTACGCAAAACGGAAAGGCTGCTATAGTCCGGTTTTATTTGCAACATATTACCGAAGTTATTACAGGGGATGAAGGGTTTGATTTCTTCTACAATATGATGCAGAATCAACTGTTGTCTTGGCCGGAGGGAGATGTTTATACCCTTAGTGACGGTGACCGTGTGCGCCAGTCGGTGGGCTGGATTCGTGATGACACCTTTGCGCTGGAAGGTTCTAAATATCTGGCATCAACGTCTGCTTCGTGGATTGACTTCTATTTAAGTCAGCAGCGCAACGACGGAATGTTATATGAGAAAATTGAAATTAACCAAAAACCGGATACATATTACTATTATTTACCCAATGATTGTTACAAATATGTTGAAGAAGGCATCGGCGGTGTTTGTCGTTTAGATGTGGAAGCCGACGTAGAGTTTTTGTTTGTGCAGGCGGCATACCAAACATGGCAGGCTAATGGTGATGACGATTGGATGAAAGAGATTCTTCCGGGTCTAGATAAGGCTTTGTCCTATATTCGCACAGATAAGACGCGTTGGAGTTCAAAATATGGCTTGGCGATTCGTGCCAATACCATTGATACATGGGACTATTATTATACGAATGAACATCGCGCTGTAAGCCCTTGGTGGGAACCTAAAGGTGGATTCTCAAAGACGGCAATGTGCGTATTCTATGGTGACAATACGGGATATTATCAAGCTGCATGTCAGCTTGCTGACATGTATCGCGTAGCCGGCAATAAATCCCGTATGAGCTATTGGCTGAATGAAGCTGAGAACGTAAAGAAGAATTTAATGCAGACAGCGTGGAACGGAGATTATTTTGCACACATGGTGCACATTGATCCCACGTCTGAAGATGCCGACTATAAAATGAAGAATGATTTTGAGAAGGATTGGGAACGTCTTAGCTTAAGTCTTACCTACACTTTAAATCGTGGTATTCTGACACAAGAAGAAGGCGAGAAGATTATTGAAACCTTCCGAGATTTCCGCGATAATCCGCCCACTATTGAGAGTTCTTTGGGTTCGGCAACGGATGAGAAGTATTTTGCGGAGTGGGTAACTATTTACCCCGCATATTTGAACGGCTTCGGTGGCGCTACCAGTGTAGGCAACGGAATGAATGCCAGTCTCTGTTCCTTTGGGGCGGGTGCGCTATCCAGAGGGAGCTATATTTACGGATATGCGGATTACGGAACGAATATTTTGGAACGCTTGAAAGAACTGTGCATCCGTGACGGACAAATTCATTTTGTTTATTATCGTGACGGCTCTGTGCTTCCCGGCATTGGACCTGCCACCTGGAGTGCAGGATCTATTTACGCGGCGATTACAGAAGGTCTTGTTGGCGTACGTGATGGCGGTCAGCAGTATCGTTATGCCACGGTGGCTCCGGCATGGACCTCCACAACGTATAATCAAGTCTATGCGACTACTTCCTATGGCGCATCGAATACTTATATAGCTTATACGATGACGCATCACGAGAATACCTCCACTGCTCAATATACACTGGTAGGCGATGGCGAGACGATGAATCTTCAGTTGTTGGTACCCAACGGAAATATTCCAAAGTCCGTTTCTATTAACGGTAAGGCGGTGTCTTTTAATATGAAGGCTGCTGCAGATGACGTATGGGCTATTGTTCGAAT
>JAZRHX010000153.1:0-1040 GCA_045644985.1 Clostridia bacterium
GTTCCTGCAATGGGTTATAAGGTGCTTGAAATCAAACCCAATCCCCATAAAATGCAGAAACGTCCCGGTATTGCAAAAGGCAATGTATTGGAAAATTCCAAGTTAAGAGCAACTGTAAATCCCAACGGTACGCTGGATGTACTGTATAAAGAAACCGGCAAGGAATATAAGGGCTTAAACTTCTACACCTCTCAAGGTGAAGTTGGTAACGCCTGGAAGCACGAAAGCCCCGAGTTTGACCGCAAATATTCCACCATTGGCACCAACCACAAAATTTATGTGGCAGAAAGCGGAGAATTATCCGGAACCATCGTAACTGAATGTGAATTTTCTGTTCCTGAAAGTTGCGAAGTGAATCCTTCCGATATTTACACCAACATTCCCATCAAAACCACTTATACTTTAGATGAGAATGCGGACTATATCAAAGTAAAAGTTGAACTGGTTAACAATGCAAAAGACCATTGGTTACGGGTAAACTTCCCCACAGATATCAAAACTGATGTTTCCATTGCGGACAGCCATTTTGATATTGTGAAACGAAGCATCGAAATTCCGGATTCTACCGGTTGGGTAGAGCAGGCATTTGGTACTCATCCGCTTAGAACCTTTGCAACTGTAACCGACGGTGAAAATGGTCTTGCAATAATGCCCAAAGGATTATTTGAATACGAAGTGTTTGATGATTCCACGATGGCGTTGACTTTAATTCGTGCTTGTCGTATTAAATTGGCAGTATCCGAAGAAAAAGTAACCGAATTGGAAGACGAAGGGGTACAATGTCCCGGTGCCAGAAGCTTTGAATATGCGATTGGCTTTAACAAAGGTAATTATAATGAATTACCCAATAAGGCGGCAGAAATTTTCGCACCGGCAAAATGTGCAGTCTGCGGCAGAGGGAAAGGGGACTTGCCCTTAGAAAACAGCTTGTTTGTGATTGATAACAAAAATATTCACGTTACTGCAATAAAACAGGCAGAAGACGGAAATGGTGTGATTATCCGTTTCTATAATCCCCGAGAAACGGCTCAGAACGTGAC
>JAZRHX010000154.1:0-7257 GCA_045644985.1 Clostridia bacterium
TATTTGCAGGTTGTAGTGACAATAAGAAACCGGAAAATCAAAACGTTGATTACAGTCAATATTCGTTCGTAAATACTTCGTGGACAAGAGATGCCGAGCATGATATCGAAACCCTTCGTTTTGGGGCAGATGGCAAATTCACGTATTACTGCGCTTGCGGAAATCCTGTAAATGATTCGGATCTGTGCGAGGGTTATACTTACGATGATGCTACAAAAACCATCACGTTAAATTGTATTGAAACCACAGATGAAATGGTTACAACAATTAAGATTGTAAAATGTGATGAAAACAGTTTGCAGCTTGATTTTAATGGTGAAATAAGAATTTTTGAAAATGATCAGTAAACCTCGTGCTTTGTAAGAGGTTTGTAAGAGGGCTTGTGGTAAAATACAGGCTCGAAATGGAATGATTACAAGCGGATTTGATCTTTCGCTATAAACCTGTACTCCCGGCGGCAGCAATCGTGTAACTGTGCGTTGTAATGCTGCCCAGGATAGTAATAGATAACTTCTAAAGCACAGAGTGTTTTAAATAACGAAGTAAAGCACAAGGATTATAGTCCTCTGTACTGAATGGAGGAAGAAAATGAAAAAACTATGTAAAAGAATCATAACCTTTAGCCTTGTATTATGTATGGCCCTCTCTGTTTTTACAGGTGTGGTCTATGCAGCGGATACTGACACCGTCGTAATCCTTTATGAAAACGACGTTCATTGCGCAGTCGAGGGATACTCAAAGCTTGCTGCAATGATAAAAGAACTATCAGAAACCTATACAAATGTAGGTGTTGTGTCTGTGGGCGATTTTGTCCAAGGCGGAACGTTGGGTGCTGTATCCAAGGGCGAGTACATAGTAAATCTGATGAACAAGGTTGGCTATGATGCGATTGCTCTCGGCAATCATGAGTTTGACTATCAGCTTCCTCGTCTTAACGAGCTGAATGCTATGTCGAACACAAAGTTTATTTCCTGTAACTTTCAGAAGATTGGCGAGGATAAGTCTTATTTTGAGCCATATACAATTGTGTCTTACGGAAACGTGGACGTTGCCTATATCGCCATTACCACGCCCGAAACTATCAATTCGTCTTCTCCTGCACAGTTCAAAAATGATAAAGGCGAGTTGATTTATACCTTCAACGAGTCAAAGCTTTACGATATTGTACAGACAAATATCAATGCAGCCGAAACCGCAGGCGCTGATTACGTGATTGCGCTTTCCCACATCGGCTACGATGAATCGGGCAACTTGGCTGACATTACCGATGTGATTGAAAACACCGATGGCTTTGACGTGGTATTGGATGCTCACTCTCACTCAGTCATTGAAGAAAAGGTGATCAAAGACAAGAGTGGCGACGATGTTTTACTAACCTCTACCGGAACAAAGTTTGAATACATCGGAAAGCTCACGATCAAGAATGGTGCCTTTGATACCGAACTTGTAGAGGTGGAAAGCTATACCAAAACGGATCCGGTTGTCGATGCATACATAACGGAAATCAATGAAAACTACGCGCAGCTTGGTAACCGCAAGATCGGTGAAAGCAAGGTCGAGTTTATCACACACGACAAAGACGGTAACCGCTTGGTAAGAAACGCAGAAACAAATCTGGGCAATTTTTGTTCTGATGCTCTGCGTGTGATGACCGGTGCAGATATGTCCTTTGTCAATGGCGGAGGACTCCGTGCACCAATGGAAGCGGGAGAAGTTACCTTTAATGATATTTTCTCCGTATTTCCGTTTAATAATCAGATCGTAACTGCAGAAATTTCGGGACAGATACTCATCGATTTTCTTGAAATGGCTGTGATGAACTATCCTGAAGAAGACGGCTCGTTCCCACATATGTCGGGCGTCACTTTCTCTGTCAACAAATCGATTCCTACGTCTGTCAAGGTGGATGAGAATGGATTTTTTGAAAAGGTTGACGGTGCGTACCGTGTGTATAATGTTAAGGTTCTTGATAAGACAAGCGGCGAATATAAAGCACTTGATCCTAACGGCAAGTATATTCTTGCAGGTTTTAACTATTTCATCCTCGATTTTGGCGGCGGTATGACCATGTTCAAGTATGCCAAGATTCTGGATGCCGAAGGAACACTGGATGTGGAACTGCTTGAAAACTACATTGTCGAGCACCTGGGTGGCGTTATCGGTGAAGAATACGCTGAAGTTAAGCCCAACATCTCCTTTACTGATGGTGTGATTACAGAGACTCCCGACAATAACGAAAATAATGAAGAAGAGGACAAAGAACCTTCCTCTCCGCAAACAGGCGACAATTCCTATATTGTTGTGTGGATCCTCTTAGCAGTCCTCAGCCTTTCCGCTCTTGTCATTTTAGGCATCTATCGTCGGAAAGAAATTCAATAAAAAGATACACGCCCCAAAAGGTATTAATATAAAGACGGAACGCACAAACGGGCGGTGACGGCAAATCCGCCATTGCCCGTTTTGACAGACTGGAGCTGCGCAAAGTTAAAGAAAGCACCGTGTCATTATTACGGAACATATTACGAAAAGGATTTTGTAATTGCCGCACATAATTATAAGTCGCATTTTGGCAGATTATCGGAATTACAAGCGAGTGATGTCGTTGTGTTTACCGATGTAAGTGGAACAGCGCACTACTACGAAGTGGTGATTTTGGAAACACTGCCAAAAAACGCAACAAAAGAAATGATTACAATCGGATTTGATCTTTCGTTATATACTTGCACCTTAGGTGGCGGTAGCCGTGTCACAGTGCGTTGTAACGCTGCCGAAAATAGTGGCTGAAAATCTTTTGAATAACGAAGTTAAAGTTTACAGGAAAGCGGTACAATAAAAAATATAAACAAGGCGATAACTCGAATGTAATACAGTCGGGTTATCGCCTTGTTTGGTTTTACGATTCAGTTCCTTTTTCATTTTACCAAGTGCCTTGCAGTATGTTTTATCAGCGGTATCGGGCGAAGCTAAGCCGTGATCTATGGCTATATCAATAAACGCTTCTTTGGGTAATGGTTTTCGTATGGGCTTGCCGTACTCGTCTAAATCATTTTCATCATAAAAATGAGTAGCGTAACACTCCATACAAAAGCCAAGGTGTGCTGGAATCATTGCACGTTCACGGTAGTTGAGATTTTCAAAAGCCATCATAACTGCTTCCGCTTCTTCCAACCTGAAGAACAACTTGTCCGGCTCTGATGAACCGTCGTGTGCAACCTCTTCACGGCTTTCTTCGCTGTCCTCATCGGCATATTGGCGGTAATATTCTACAAACTGCATATTCTGCATTCCGCATCGGATAATTTCGGCGGCATCTTCTTTGCTTGTGCCAATGGCCTCCGCTATTTTCTCAATAGTGGCATCATCGTTTTTGCTACCAAACTCACGATGAAGCCGCATTGCTTTGCGCAGTCGCAAATACTCGTCGTTGCTTTGAACGGTAAAACCCGTTCGCATGGTGCGGATATACTCGTGAACCTCGCGCATTGCGGCATATTTACGGCAGGTAACCTTTACTTTACTGCGGTCGGAATCATCAATATTCCTACTGAAGAAGAACTGATTGCGGCGATGGAAGAAATGCGAGAAAAACCGCTGAAATCTGCTTGAATAAAGGAAAAAGGCATAGCCCGTGTGGGCTATGCCATATCCTGCGAAAGAACTGTCCTTTAGAGTACGACTCTAAATGCTTGCTTTGTAAACGAAGTTGTATCTAAATACCGTTTTACCCGATTAAATCGTCCATATTGTACATCCCCGGCGCTTTACCTTTCATAAACATGGCGGCACGTACGGCGCCGTCGGCAAAAACGCTTCTGGACATGGCTTTGTGATTGATCTCGATTACTTCGTTGTTGCCGGCGAAAATTACTTCGTGATCGCCTACGATGTTACCGCCGCGAACGGCACTGATGCCGATTTCGTTGTGACCTCTCCTGGCGCTTCTGGAGTGGCGATCATAAATGTAACTGTATTTGTTGGCATCTGCCTGGTTAATCGCATCTGCAAGGGCTAAAGCGGTTCCGGAAGGAGCGTCTAACTTTTGGTTGTGGTGACGCTCTACAATTTCAATGTCAAAATCGTCTCCCAGGAAGGCGGCTGCCCGACGGATTAAATCCTTGACTAAACAAATGCCCACGGACATATTGGCAGAGCGGAATAAAGCTACCTTTGCAGATTGTTCGTTCATATATGCTAAGTCCTTCTGACTGATGCCTGTTGTGGCGATAATCGCCGGTGTGCCCGTCTTCACTGCATAATCTACGACGCTGCGCGCTGCGGAAAAATGAGAGAAGTCAATAATCACGTCTCCTTTTGGTGCATCTTCCGGGATTTGATCGAAAGAAGGGTAGACGGGAAAGGCATCGGTGGATTTGCCGAAAGGATCTACACCGAACGCAATCTTACAAATCTTGCTTTCTTGATTATGTACTGCATCTGCATTGTATTTCTCTGCCACTAATTGGGCAATAACTTGTCCCATACGGCCTTGACAACCACTTAATATAATATTGGTCATATGCTTTCTTCCTTTCATTCCCGCCGGCGGGAAATAAAAAGAAAGACGGATTCTGTACGCCGTCTTTCTTTGCTGTTCGATTGCTTTACGCTTGGAATTCTTTCAAAGCTTTCTCCAGCTTTGCGCGGTTCTCCGGTTGCATATCGCAAAGGGGCATCCGACAAGGACCTACGTTGTACCCTAAGATGTTTAAAGCTTCCTTTACAGGAATGGGATTTACTTCACAGAATAAAGTCTTTACCAACTTCTGACATTTAGATTGCAGTTCCCAAGAACCGGCTACGTCGCCTGCCAAATACTTGGCAACGATATCGTGCATCACTTTCGGGAAAACGTTGGATACTACGGAAATAACGCCGCAGGCACCGGCACCCATCATCATGGACACCTGGCCGTCTTCCCCGGAATAGATGTTTAATTCATCACCGCAGACAGCCTTTACTTCAGAGACTTGATTTAAGTTACATTCTTTAATAGCATTTACGTTGGGAATCTTACAAAGTTTCTCTAACGTATCCGGGTTGATGTTCATACCCGTTCTGCCGGGCACGTTGTACAATACAACCGGAATAGAAACGCTCTTACAAATGGCTTCGAAGTGCTTGATCAAACCTGCCTGTGTGGTTTTATTGTAGTAGGGTGTTACGGAAAGCAAGCCGTCTGCTCCCAATTCTTCTGCCCGTTGGCTTAATTTAACGGCGTGAACCGTATCGTTACTGCCTGCACCTGCAATGACCGGAATACGACCTGCCGTTTTCTTTACAGCGTATTCGATTACGGACAAATGCTCTTCGTCGGGCATGGTGGAAGCCTCTCCGGTGGTTCCGCAAATAATGATTGCATCTGTGCCGCCCTTGATTTGGAATTCGATTAACTCGCCTAATTTATCATAGTCAACGACTTCATGGTCAATACCCTTAAACGGCGTTACGATTGCAACACCGGCGCCTTTGAAAATCGGAGTCTTTGCCATACTATCAATCTCCTTTCAGAAATTAATCCATGTAACCTTCTTTGCAAAGAAGTTCTGCCATCAGTACGCCGCCGCCTGCAGCACCGCGAATGGTGTTGTGGGACAAACATACAAACTTAATGTCATACTGTGTATCGGGACGAAGACGGCCGATGGAAACGCCCATGCCGTTCTCGCGCATACGGTCCAAACCGGTTTGAGGACGGTTGTCTTCTTCGAAATACTTTAAGAACTGCTTGGGTGCACTGGGAAGTTCTAACTCTTGTGCGCGACCCTTGTAGTTGTTCCAAATGTCAATAATTTCCTTTATCTCGGGAAGCTTCTTGTCAAAGCTTGCAAATACTGCACCCATGTGGCCGTCGGAAGCGGGAACACGGATACACTGTGCCGTGAAAGAAGGATTGGTTGCAGATACGATTCTGTCGCCCTCTACGGTACCAAACAACTTCAAAGGCTCCTGCTCGGATTTCTCTTCCTCGCCGCCGATGTAAGGAATTACGTTGTCTACCATTTCCGGCCAGGTTGCAAACGTCTTGCCGGCACCGGAAATTGCTTGGTAGGTACATACTAATACTTTGGAAAGACCAAATTCACGCAAGGGGTGAAGAGCCGGTACGTAGCTTTGCAAAGAACAGTTGGACTTAACGGCAATAAAGCCTCTCTTGGTGCCCAAACGCTTTCTCTGTGCTTCGATTACCTTCGCATGCTCCGGGTTAATCTCCGGCACGATCATAGGAACGTCCGGTGTAAAACGGTGTGCACTGTTATTGGAAACAACAGGACACTCTAATTTTGCATAGGTTTCTTCCAATGCCTTGATTTCGTCCTTCTTCATATCTACGGCGCAGAAAACGAAGTCTACTGTCTCGGCAATCTTCGCTGCATCTGCGACTGCATCTGCAACAACCATCTTGCGGTAGCGCTCCGGAATCGGCACGGTCATAGACCACTTAGGACCGATGGCTTCTTCGTAAGGTTTCCCAGCAGAACGGCTGCTGGCAGCCAATACGGTTACGTTAAACCAAGGGTGATTCTCAAGAAGCAGCAGGAAACGCTGTCCCACCATACCGGTTGCCCCGATAATACCAACATTGTACTTTTCTTTCATAACTTATGGTCATTCCTTTCCGGCAAATAAAGCACCGTAAAAATATCATATGATTGTGACGCAAATTGCGTCAATTAATAATAACACTCTATTAGGAAAAGTCAAGACAAAACCTGCATAGAATATAATAAATGATTGTGTTATAATAGGTGAGACAAATGAATATTTTACGCAGATTCACCGGAATGGTCAGCGGCTTCTTTGGAAAGACCGCCCAGAAGCTTGAAGACAGTAGTCCTGAATCCTTAATTGCCGATGCGCAAGGTCGGATTGAGAAGAGTCGGAAAGAAGCAGGGGCACAACTGGTGGAGATTCAAACTTGGGCAGAAATGGCCCGTATGGAGATGAAAGAGGCAGAGGTCCGACTGATGGATGTACGGGGAAAGATTCGCATGGCGGCACAGATGCGGGACCAAAGCTTGCTGACGGAACTTTTCTTGCAGGAGGAGCAGCTCAGTCGGGAGTTTGAGGAGAAGAAGGTTTATTACGAAGGGGCACAAAGCCAAGCGGTGCAAGTGCGGGACCATTTTCGTCAATTTGAATCCGAAATGAACGATAAGCTTCGGGAACTTTCGGCCTTGCGTTCGCAATCACAATTCGTTCGGTTGCGAGAGAATATTGCTAAGATTGACGATCGTTACAGCGCTGTGTGTTCAAACG
>JAZRHX010000155.1:0-3217 GCA_045644985.1 Clostridia bacterium
GGCGGACAGAGAAAGAGATCCGGCAACAAGTATTCAAATGCCGTTCCGGACCAGGACTGGAGCACGCCCAATCCGTTCTCACCTCTTCTTCTGGACATGCGGGTAAAATGTTCTTCAGGAACATCTCCTTTTGCCGCAGCCACCGCACTCATCAGACGAGCTTCCGAAACACAAATATCGTAGTGGGAATCCGAAAGCTTTCCCTCCCGAACGTGCCACCCAATCGAGAAAAGCCCTTTCTTTCTACTAAACAAAAACGAGAAATCCGTTTGGGTACAAAATGCTTTCATACGTTGAATTAATTGAGGAATTTCCTCGCAGTGCCCCATTCCGGGCACGAGTACGTCTTTATTTAAACAGAAATCCATCAATTTCCCCCGATAAATAGCCGCATCCGTATTCTCCTTGCGGGGAACCGCTTGCATTTTACAAAAATCCACCAGTTGTTTCCAACGCATTTGAATATCCCGATCCGTTCCTTTCCCATGGAGCAAAAACTGTTCGAACTGCTCTAGTTCTTTGCGATGAATTCGACCTTGTTCCTCTGATGTTTCACGAACACAAGCACACAATGCCGATAAACCGCTGAAATAACGAGCTGCCGTTTTCTCCACAGTTGTGCGACGGGACATTTCATAAATACGTTCAAGGATTCCACAAGCAGACAACATACACGCAACCAAATTTCCGCTATCCACACTAGATACAAATTGAGGTTCCAACGGAGTCAAGGAAATGGTATCGTACCAATTATACAAATGACCATTCATCTTCTCCATTTGAGAAAGCGTGTCCATAACCCGAGAAAGCCGACTATACGCTTCCTCCGGCGTAATGTAGCCAAACGCAGCCGCAATAGCGGTTGCAAGAATCATAAAGCCGATATTGGTAGGCGAAGTACGGTGAGCCACACCATATACAGGTTTAAACTGAACATTATCCGGAGGCAGAAAGTGATCCCCCTCTTGGGCATAATCTTCATAATAAGCCCATATTTTACGCGCCAGCACAGTAATGCCTTCCCGGTCCCGCCTGGATAAAGAACCGAAGCCCCCTCGTATCCGCACCTTCCTCTGCGAAACACCCAATCGATAGAAGAGTGCCGGTGCAAAAAGCCAAAGCGTTCCCAGTGCCAACATACAAACAGCGCCTGTCAGGGACAAACAAAGGGCTAAAACAATCGTCATGATTCCAATTCCTACCGTCATCCACATTTGACGGTAATAAGCGAAAATGGTATTTGCACGCTTTTTCTCCGCATCACGAGCAGTAACCCAAGAGAGCAGATTTTTTTTAGAGTAAAATACCCGATAAAGAGTGCGTACCACTGCATCCCCACATCGTATAGCCTTTTCCGGCAGTAACAAAAGCTCAATGCCACTTCTTGCAAGAGAAGCGGTGCACGGATGAATAAGCCACTCTCGAAGGGCATAGCATAGAAATAATCCACTCCAAAGCCACCAAAATCCGGGAACAAGTATCAAACCGCCAAGGAGCAAAAGAATACCGAAGACAGGTGCTACGCTGGATTGAAGATTCCCCCGCATAATTTTTAAATAAGTGGCATGAATCGGATTCTTGCGCAGGATGCCCCTTTGATCTTTGAAAGACTTTCTCATATAAGGAATCAGTTGCCAGTCTCCCCGAATCCATCGATGCATACGTTTCAAATATCCCAACACATCCCGAGGAAAGGATTCATACAGCCTGACTTCCGATGCAAATCCCGCACGAAGAAAAGCGCCTTCTATTAAATCATGGCTGAGCAGCGTTTCTGGTGCAAAAGGTGATTCCAACAATAATCCATATAATTCAGGAATATAAATTCCTTTTCCGGAATAAATGCCACACCCGGTTTTATCAAAATAATACTCCGAGGTGCGTCCGCCGTAACCACTAAAACCGTTTTCCCCTCCCATAAGTCGGGCAAAAGGTGTAATTTCACGATCCGAACTAAAAATGCTGGCAGAAGGCGCTATAATGCCATGCCCCCTTGTGACAACAGGCAATGCTCCTTTAGTGTCTACAACAGGTTTATTTAAAGGGTGCTCCATCTGCTCCACCAAACGCACTATGGCCGAATAAGTGAGTACAGAATCCGCATCCACAGTTATAATATAATGAATTTCGGGAATCTTGCCTTCCGCCGTTTGTTGCGCTAAATACTGACCAAAATCCAGCAGCGCACCACGCTTTCGTTCCCGTCCCGAATAGGTATCTTCTGTTTTGCAATAAACACGTTTACGCACGTATACAAAGAAGCGATTTTCTTCAAGGGTGCTGTTTAAAAGGGCGCAAGCTTCCTCCGCGCTTTGAATCAAGTCATCGTCTTCTTCTCTTTTAGGGCTGTTCCATTCCGGCAAATCACCAATTAAAGCACCGTATAAATTGGTATTCTTCCCTGCCGGAATCATACACCGAAGCTGATGAAGGAATTCTTTCCCCCGTTCTTCATCGGAAATCAAACCAGGAATAACCAGCATAACACGAATATCCTTCGGAATTACCCCGCCAAAATCCATAGAAGGTAGAATACGCGCCCGATGACGCCGGGTATAAATACACCGATAAATTTCACCGGAAAGCACCGTAAGCAAAAAAATCGCAGGACCCAGGATGGGCACGAACAAACATAGACTAAAGAAAAGAAAAGTACGCCCCAGCTTTGGTTTTTTGTCGGGATTTTTCTCTTCTGCAACCAATCCCGGAATATGAAAGCCCACGTGTTCCTCTTTCTCTGCTGCCTTCTCCACAATTACAAGAGCTTCTTCCACAGGACTTACCCGTTTTCTTTTGGCTTGTAAATACACCTGTCGAATGTATTCATCCTTGGTCTCTCTGGACATACGGGGAAAAATATTTCCAGGGTCCTTTCCCAATATTTGTTCCACCCGGTTTAGGCGGGATAGAATTTCATCCATACATAAATCCCGCAGTTCCGATAGGCTCCGAATGCAGTTGCCCATCTCACCGCCTATGCGAATTTGGGTTCGATGGGCAGTTTCAATAAA
This sequence comes from Clostridia bacterium, assembly GCA_045644985.1. Taxonomy (GTDB): domain Bacteria; phylum Bacillota; class Clostridia; order UBA1212; family UBA1255; genus RGIG9099. Next base: position 3,012 of record JAZRHX010000155.1, read on the forward strand.
ACGCTGAATAGAGAGACCTCCTCCTGCCAGTCTGCGGGATAAAGCCATCCGAAGTGCGGTGGTATCGCTGGTTACAGTAGAAGCCGTTTTCAACAAACTATCCACAAAAGCAGGCGTAATTTCGCCTACAGAGGTGAATAAAACATCCAATTCTCGATGGGAGATTGACGGTTCTTGTTGGGAAAGCATTGTAAATTTGTGAAATA
>JAZRHX010000156.1:0-2499 GCA_045644985.1 Clostridia bacterium
TCCTTAATCTCCACATAAAGAAACCCATCTGATTTCGCACAAACCGTCATATCAATTTGACTGGCATCGGCAGCAATGGAATTCTCCGCAAGGTCGTGAATATGTAAGGAAATATCCCGCAGCATAGCGTTTAATATTTAGCCAGGATACCGGGAACTTCGCTCTCATCTAAACGGCCGTACACATCGTCATTGATCGTAATAACCGGAGCAAGTCCACATGCACCAATACAACGGCAAGCATCCAAAGAGAACTTTCCGTCCTCGCTGCAATCACCCACTTCCATCTTAAGTTCACTCTTAAGACGATCTAACACCTTATCGGCACCCTTTACATAACAAGCGGTACCAAGACAAACAGAAATCCTATACTGTCCCTTAGGCTTCAAAGAAAACTGGGCGTAGAAAGTAACTACACCATAAATTTCCGCAAGGGGAATTCCGGTATTCTCCGAAATAACCTTTTGTACTTCCAAAGGCAAGTAACCGTAAATTTCCTGCGCTGCATGCAGAATATGAATCAAAGAACCGGGAATATGTTTCTCCGCTTCAATGACCTCGAGTAGTTTCTTGCGCTTCTCATCCAAACAGCATCCACAATCCGTACTCATCGTTTGAATAACCTCCTATTTCTTGCCGCACGCAGTTATCTTAACAACTGCGCAACATACTTCACCTATTATAACATTGAAGTCCGTTTATATCAACTTTTTTTGCAAAAGAAAAACACGGGATACAGAAACGTATTTCATCCATCCCGTGCGCTGTATGGCTTATTCTCAAAAAGCAAAGATCCCTACAACCCAAACCAAGCCAAAATCCGCCGTACCAAACGGACAAACCAATTTGCTCTCGCCATCTTCTCTGCCGTAACCAATTCCACTCGACCGATTTCTTCCCCATCCAAGGAATAAACCACGTAGCCAACCTTGGTACCGGCTTCCACCGGCGCCTTTAATTTCTCTGTAATATCTACAGCAGACGTAATCTTCTCCGCTTCAGAAATGTGTACCAAGACAGAAAGATCAGAAGCAGTCTGCGTCTTTACCCGTTTTTCTTTGCCATCTTTAACTTCCACTTTACGAACAAACGTACCGCTGCTGCAAAGCTTTCTGAATTCATATTCCGTAATACTGTACTCAAGTAGCTTTCGGATTTCCGCAGCTCGAACATTCTCATCTTCTGCCCCAAGTACAACCGCAACAACCCGTTTGTCGTGTTTGGAAACCGTGCCGCAAATACTATATCCGTCCGTAGTAGAAGAGCCAATCATGCTTCCGTCCGCATCTTCGTAGAATTTATTTCGGTTCAAAGGGTTGTAACTGACCATCTCCGTGTCCGGCTGCCCCGTGGAAGTATGTTTAAAGCTGCCATAGGTCATATTCATATAAGGAAGTACTTCCGGATGATTGTGCATCAATGCATGCACAATCCGCACAAAATCTCTCGCAGAAGTATACTGATTTGTATCCAAGCCGGTGGAATCGGTAAAATAAGTATTTGTAAGTCCCATTTCTGTGCACCGAGCATTCATCTCGGTTACAAAAGTCGCCTCATCTCCACCTATAAATTCCGCCAGCGCGCATGCCGCATCATTGGCACCAGAGATACAAACCGCTGTCACGGCCTGTTCTACAGTAATACGCTCGTGTTTCCCAGCATCCAAGAAAACCCGTGCTCTCCCTACGGAAACATCTTGGGCGTGCTTTGTTACAGCAAACTCAGTATAGAGTGTAATTTCCCCGCGTTCAATCGCTTCAAAGGTAAGCAGCAAAGTCATAATCTTCACCAGTCCACCCACAACAATGCGGGTATCTTCCCCACTTTGAACAATCAATTGACCGGATTCATATTCCACCGATGCATATGATTTGGATGCAAAGCTACCAATTTGGGTAGCTTTATAAATTTCCGTAGCCGCTGTTTTAGAAAATGCCGCGGATACCGATAAACCGCCAAATGGATACAACATCAGAAGCAGAAAGAGCAAAGCAATTCCCTGTCTTTTGTTTTTTCTTAATTTAAGAGTGATGCTACGCATTTTTGAACCTCCTCCATATCCGCTTCATAGGCTTTCCGTAAACTTCTGTTATAAATTAGGCTGGCAGGATGATAAAGCGGTATATGTACTGCCGTAAAATTCTTAAAGGAGCATTGGAGCTGTTTCCCATGACAAGTACCAATCTCACTCATTTGCAAATACTCCTCATAATAAGCTTTCTGTAAATCCGTAAGGTCACTTTCCCCTTGAGACGCCCGCAAATACTGCGCAATATGGCGCATCGCCTTCAAAGGCACGTTGCCCAACGTAAGAATTAATTTCGGTCGCACTAATAAAATCTCGCCAATCAACCATAGCATACTGTTTGTGATTTCAAAAGTAGTAGCAGGTCGATTCGCTACAGTTCCGGGACGCTTACCGGCTCTACTTAACCGATATTTCACTACGTTTGTAATATATAAATCATCCCGTTCAAATCCCGTATTGTGTAAAATTTCA
>JAZRHX010000157.1:0-1149 GCA_045644985.1 Clostridia bacterium
GTATCGTCCAATTCCCATACTATCATTTTGGAATGAGGATGTTCAAACACAACGTAGGCTTTCCCTTCTTGAATAAACAAATCAAAATCGCCTGCATAATATGGTTCCGGATCAATCTCATGTTTAAATTCAAAATGGAACAAATCCGGACTTACGCAGACGGAAAATTGCGCTTTGGAGAAATCTCCGCGGCAAGTCTTACACCACAGTACGTACTGTTTGGTTTGAGCATTATACAGAATATGCGGGCGATCCATAATATTGGCAGGATGGAAAGGATTGTTAGGATCACTGCTTTCGGCCATAATAATGCCTTCATCTTTCCAGTTGTATAAATCTGTGGAAGAATACAGACGTACGCCGTGGTGCCAATAAGGGCATTTTTCACCCGTTGCATTTCCGGTAATGCCTTCTTTATTCTCTCCATACCAATAATAAGTTCCGTCTACATAAAGAATGCTGCCGCCATGGGCCTGTATTCGTTTCCCCTCCGTATCGTACCACGTACGGCCCGGTCTAAAAATTTTATACATACTGGATACATCTCCCAAAACGTAGAAAGGGATATAATTTTTTATTTCTATATCCCTTTTGGATAAATTTTTACTTTATTTGTTTTTCTTTCGAGCAATTGTATAGATAATAATTGTCGCAAAACAAACTACAGCTATACCACCCACAACAATGCCACCAATAACAGAGGCAGACAAACCTTTATCTGCTTCTGCCGATACAGTAGCACTTGGTTTAGGCATCAAAGATGGGCTGTTTGCTTGAGAATCGGTAGGAAAAACAGGCGTTGCATTCGGGTCCACAGTAGCGTTCACACCGGGCGTTGGGCTTGTGTCTTCATGCGTTTCAACCAATGACATGGATTTAACCTTCATCTCACCCGTACAACGGATGCCCACATACCCAGTATAATCACCTTCTGTCGAAGAAATGGTTGTAATATATTCATCTTCCAAATAAATATCCATATCTTCGCCATATGCTTCAAGTTTAATGGTGAAAAAGGTGTCATCCAACGAGGCATCCTCAATATTATAGCAACTTTCGCTAAAGACCTTCTTAAAAACACCTTTCTCCAGCACTGCAACATTCACAGTAACCGCATTGTCTACAGATTTATTTATATACACCTGGGTA
>JAZRHX010000158.1:0-3663 GCA_045644985.1 Clostridia bacterium
GACATGGCTACGATCCGACTTCATGAAATATTTACGTTCGTCCAAAATCTCCCCTTTTCTTCTTCGAACAATTTCAAGTTCACGATTCATACAAGAGCGAATAACTTTCAAAGTTCGCTCTGCATACTGTCTTTCTTTCTCGCTTACGTGAATTTCCTTCATAAACTTTATTCCCGTCTTTCGTATTACTTCTTACGCACTTGAAGCGCATCACCGTCTCGCGTGACACAAATAACGTCACCGGAACCAAAATCCCCCCGCAAATATCCTTCTGCTAATTCATCTTCCAAGGTCTTTTGAATCAGTCTGCGAAGCGGACGTGCACCGTAACGCTCATCAGCGCCTTGTTCTGCTAAAAATGCAAATACGTCTTCGTCTAATTCCAAAGTTATTCCCTTATCATGACTTTCTTCTATAATCTCACGGGTCATTAGTTTTGCAATTTGAATAAGCGTTTCTTGCTCCAGTCGATTGAATACAACCACTTCATCTACACGATTTAAAAATTCAGGGCGGAAAATTTCTTTCAATGCATCATTCGCAGATTCTGCAATTGCTTTGAGTGCATCGCTAGCAAAGCCAATACCTTTACTCTTTAAAGAATTACCCGCATTCGAAGTCATGATAATAACAGTGTTCTCAAAATTTACAGTTCTGCCCTGACTGTCCGTCAAACGGCCATCGTCCAGAATTTGAAGAAGCATATTAAATACATCCCCATGGGCTTTCTCAATCTCATCTAATAAAACAACGGAATACGGACGTCTTCGAACTTGCTCTGTCAGCTGTCCTGCCTCGTCATAACCCACATATCCCGGAGGAGAACCAATTAATTTAGAAACCGTATGTTTCTCCATATATTCAGACATATCCAAACGAATGAGTGCCTCCTGGGTTCCAAAAAGCTCTTCAGTAAGACGCTTTACCAACTCTGTCTTTCCCACGCCGGTAGGTCCAACAAATATAAAGGAAGAGGGTTTAAATTTCTTTCGGAAGCCGGAGCGATTTCTGCGAATGGCACGAGCCACACATTCTACAGCAGCATCCTGCCCAATTACTTTTCCTTTAAGTCGTTCTTCCAAAGCCAACAAACGTTCGGCTTCATCTTTAGAAACCGTGTGAACAGGAATTCCGGTCCAAGTTTCAATAACTTGTGCAATATCCGAAAATTCTATATGGATATATTCATCCTTGCGGAGTTCTGCCAATTGTGGTTCCAACACGGCAAGACGGCTCTTGCTTTCTGCAATCTTCTTGAAGCTATCCAAACGGTCTTCATCGTTCTCCGGCTCTTTCCCTTCCAGGCTGGAAATTTCTTGTTCAATTTGCTGAATTTCCTTCTCCAAGAGAGAAATTTTGGGTAAAACGGGATTTCGTAGATTTGCTCTCGATGCAGCTTCGTCTACCACGTCAATGGCTTTATCCGGCAGAAAACGGTCTGTAATATAGCGTTCTGCCATCTTTGCAGCATCCTCTATAATGGAATCCGATATACGAACTTTATGGTATTCTTCATAGTGAGAACGAATTCCTTTTAAAATATCAACGGTTTCCGAAACGGAAGGTTCGTTGACAAAAACAGGTTGAAAACGGCGTTCCAGTGCACTGTCTTTCTCAATATATTTCCGGTACTCTTTCAATGTGGTTGCACCAATAACCTGAATTTCTCCCCGGGATAATGCAGGCTTTAAGATGTTTGCTGCATTCATAGAGCCTTCTGCTTCCCCGGCTCCCATAATGTTATGCACTTCGTCAATGACAAGAATGATATTACCATCTTTCTTAACCTCATCAATCAAGCCCTTCATCCGACCTTCAAATTGACCTCTAAACTGGGTTCCTGCAACCATTGCCGTCAAATCCAGCAAGAACACTTTCTTATCCAAAAGTTTACTGGGTACTTTCTTCTGACTGATACGAAGCGCCAGTCCTTCCGCAATCGCAGTCTTACCAACACCTGCCTCACCAATCAATACAGGATTATTCTTCGTGCGACGGTTGACAATTTGAATCATGCGCTCTATCTCACGATCCCGACCCACAACGGTATCAATCTTACCACTTTTCGCTTTCTCCGTAAGATCTGTACTGTACATAGGAAGAAACTTATATTTCGGTGCTTTCTTGCTACTCTTCTCTCCCTCGTTCGCTTTCTTTTCATTTTGGAAACGACTCTCCGGACTTTCCATTTTGGAAAGCGCGGCAAGGTTGCCAAACATTTTAAAAATATTCGGTGTGTTGGTACCGGCAGTCTGTTGTTCCTCCGGTAACTCCGGGTTCGCCAATGAAGCCTCTCCTTCAAAGCCTTGCATCTGTTCCATCATAGAACCCATTTCATCAGTAAGACTTTCTAATTCATCATCGGAAATGCCCATCTTATCCAAAAACTGAGAAACCTGGGGCAACCCCATCTTCTTTGCACAAACTAGGCAGAGGCCTTTATTAACCTGATTCCCCTGAGCATCCATTTGGGTAATAAAAACCGTCGCGACTCTCTTCTTACAAACTGAACATAATTCTCCGCCTGTCATTGCTGATCTCCATTCTATAAAATTCTTTTGAGGAATTGTCCTGTATAGGACGATTCACATTGTCCAACCTCTTCCGGCGTACCCGCTACTACTACAGTTCCGCCTCTGTCTCCACCTTCCGGTCCTAAATCAATAATATGATCCGCACACTTGATTACATCTAAATTGTGTTCAATCACAACCACCGTATTGCCCGCATCAACCAATCGATTTAGAATTTCAATCAATTTCCCCACGTCATGGGTATGAAGTCCGGTGGTAGGTTCATCCAATATATATAAAGTCTTACCGGTACCCACTCTGGACAATTCTTCTGCAAGCTTTACCCGTTGGGCTTCACCCCCGGAAAGCGTAGTGGAAGGCTGACCCAATTTCATATATCCTAACCCAACATCTACCAGTGTGTCAATCTTTCTTTTGATTACCGGCATCTCCGAGAAGAATTCCGATGCCTCATCAATGGTCATATCCAGCACTTCTGAGATATTCTTCCCTTTGTACCGGATTTCCAGCGTTTCCCGGTTGTAGCGTTTTCCTTTACAAACTTCACAAGGCACGTATACGTCCGGCAAGAAATGCATCTCAATCTTCTTAATACCATCGCCTTTACAAGCCTCACACCGACCGCCCTTGGTATTAAAGGAGAAGCGACCGCTCTTGTAACCTCTTGCACGGCTTTCGGGAAGCAGGGTGAAAAGATCCCTAATCTGGGTAAAAACACCCACGTATGTTGCCGGATTAGACCGCGGTGTTCTTCCGATAGGGGATTGATCAATGGCAATATATTTATCAATATTCGCCATTCCCTTTACCCGTTCAAAGCCGTCTCCCGGTTGCCTAAGATGAGAAAGTACGTTCCCCAAGATTTGATTCACTAACGTACTTTTGCCGGATCCGGATACACCGGTGACACAAATCATCTTTCCTAATGGAAAAGATACTTTAATATTCTTTAAATTATTCAGACGACAGCCAGAAAGAACCAATTGTTCTCCATTTCCTTTCCGACGTTTCTCCGGAACAGGAATAAAACGCTTTCCCGAAAGGTACTGTCCTGTAATAGAGGTATCGCAGGTCATAATTTCCTCCGGAGTCCCTGCTGCAATCAATTCGCCCCCGTGAATACCGGCAC
>JAZRHX010000159.1:0-2000 GCA_045644985.1 Clostridia bacterium
AGACCCATAATGTTCTTGAGCAAACGAACCGTCTTATTAATACCGCCCTCGTTGGTATAGTTCAAGGTTCTGGTCTTATCGTTAATAATCGGAGTATCCAATTCAACACCCAACAAGGACCAAGTACCGCTGCTCAAATAAGCACTGCGCTTATCAATAAACGGAACAGAAACAACCGCGGAAGCAGTATCGTGTTCAGCAACTGCAATAACAGGAATGGAGTTGATTCCAAGTTCAGAACAAATACCCGCACCAATATTACCAATCTTCGTACCTGCAGGGATAACTGCCGGTAAGATATTCGTATTCATTCCAGGCGCCAACTTCTTAATTAAATCCGTAGCCCAAGCCTGCTTTACAGGATTATAGAGCTGCGAAGTACTGGTAATAGTATATTCACAGAACTTCTCTCCGGTCAAGAAATAGTTAAACAAGTCCGGGATGAACAACAACGTCTCTGCATTCTCCAAAATCGGATCCTTATCCCGTTCCATCGCCATCAATTGATACAAGGTGTTGAACTTTTGGAACGCAATACCCGTCTCATCATAAATTTCTTTCTCGGAAGAAATCTTGCAAGCAGCTTCAATCATTCCATCGGTTCTGGTATCACGGTAGTGAACAGGGTTTCCCAGTAAGTTGCCTTTCTTGGAAAGCAAACCGAAGTCTACACCCCAAGTATCCACACCCATGCCTGCCAAATCTTTGTGACCCGCATTGTAGGTTTTGAGTAAACCGGTCTTCATTTCGTGGAACAAACGAAGAAAGTCCCAAGTAAAGGTCTTGTTCATCATAACCGGGTCACTGGCAAAACGGTGCATCTCTTCTAACGTGAGCTTACCGCCGTCATAGGTACCCAGGATTGCTCTGCCACTGCTGGCACCGTAGTCAAAAGCAAGTACTTTCATGGTAAATAAACCTCCTTAATGTCGGTTAGATTGCCTTTGCGTTTGCAAGCAGATACTTCTCTGCTTCTGTATTCCAAAGCATATTGTGCTTCTTACAAATCTTATCCAATTCTGCGAAGAGAGGATCGGTCTCCCCTGCCTTCTCAAAATCAACAATAGCCGTAAGGGGAAGGTCAATGTTGGTGTAGATCAACTTCTTACCGCCGGGGATCTTAGGCAGATTCATAACGGTATCTACCACTGCATTCAAGCCACCGATGTGGGTAATCATGGAAGCAGTGTTCAAACGGCCGTCGCTCATCATAGCCAAAGACTCAATCATATCATCTGTGTTACCGCCGCTGGTACCAACAACGTGGGTAGAAGCGTAGTGAACGTTGTAGAAGTTGAATTCAGCCATAAACGGAGCGTGTGCCGGACCTGCGAAGAAGTTCAAGCAGCCGTCACGACCCAAAAGTCTGTCACCCATTTCAATAACAGGCTTAACAGGAGCGAATACCATAACGTCATCAAAGCCCTTGCCATCGGTCAAGCTCATAATGTACTCTTCAGCATTCTCAGTATCTTTGGTGTTTACGTATACCAACTTAACGCCGTTCTTAGCAGCTTCTTCAACCGTGTAGATGGAAGCAGCTCTCTCCAAACGAGCGGTATCAATATCGGTTACAACCAACAAAGACGGACGACGGTCACAGTGAATTGCGTAGTCAATAGCGCCGATACCCATAGGACCTACGCCTGCCAAGATGGCCATGTTACCGCCTTCAACGATACCCATATCGTGTACGTACTTACCGTTGGTGGTGTGGTACATAGCGTGGTAGGTACCAACGATACAAGACATCGGCTCAGCAACGCTTCCGTAGAAGAATGCTTCATTGTTATATTCAAGCAAGCAGTTGGTTTCCATCACTTCGTTAGGAATTACAACGTAGGTTGCAGCACCGCCAATAAATTGATAAGAATAACCGGGCGCATCCAAAGAGCCTTTGTAGTTCATAGCCGGCTGAATGGAGAACTTCTGTCCGGGTTTGAACTTGTGCTGCCATTTCTTACCAACTTCTACGATCTCACCGCAGAATTCGTGACCGA
>JAZRHX010000160.1:0-1753 GCA_045644985.1 Clostridia bacterium
GGTAATTCATCAATACGAGTTTTTCGAATAAAACGCCCCACCTTTGTAATACGAGGGTCTCGACCTGTTGCAGGGATAACCTCCCCGGCCTTCTCAGCATCCACAATCATACTGCGGAATTTCAAAATATCAAATTCCCGAAAATCCCGGGTCGCTCTTCGCTGGCGGTAGAAAACAGGGCCTCCGTCTTCAACCTTGATGGCGATGGCAATAAGCAACATAATCGGGGCCAAGACAATAACTGCAATGCCGGAAAGCAGAATGTCCATAGCACGCTTAACGACCCGTTGGACTCTGGAAAGTCCTGTACTTTTGATCAGCATAAGCGGCGTATCGAATAATTGAATATCCTCGGCGCCCCGAATAAGCACGTCAGAAATCTTTGGCACTGCATAAACGGGAAGTTCATGCTGATAGCAGAATTTCAAAATATCATTTCGAACCTCTGCGGTAATATCGTTTAGAATCACCGCGTCATATTGAATAATTTCTTTATAAATCACATCCATCGGGGTTTCTGCAGAAATCAATTTATTAACCCGATATTTATCTCGACGCGTATCCATCTTGAGCTTCATGCTTAATGCATTATCCGTACCAAACACCATCACCATATTGTGTGGACGATAAAGTTTATGGAAAATGCCCGCGCTGATACAAACCCAAAGAAAAGAAAGGACAAGATTTCCCACCGTAATGGCAATCATGGGAAGGGGGGAAACCATTCCGTTTGCAATCAAACAAAGTTGGAAATAGGTGATGATGTTGGTGAAAAGCACGCCTGTCCATTGGGCTAAAGACAGCTCCAATTTCCGAAGATTTCCATAGAGAAATCCCTCCGTATTATGAAACAAAATACAAAGAAGCAAGGCGTAAACGCCCATCAACACGTATTTACCCCGAACAAGGTAATCCGGGAACAAGTTATCTCCGTATCCAATTCGCCAGCCTACATAATAGGTAACCGTTAAAATCAAAATCTCAACAAGACCCACGATTGCCCGCATCATACTTTTGCTGATGCCCTTTCGCTTCCGGCTATTTGTTTTTGTGTCTTCCAACTGCATTTCTATCACAACGCCTCTCACTTGTAATCCAGGCGACATCGAACAAGGTCGTCGTTCTTTATGCTATAATACCAAAATTTGCAGGATATAGCAAGTTTTGTCTCAGAAACACAACAAAAAGGACTGCCCCCCCGTAAAGAAGGCAGTCCCGGATTGCTATGTAAGAGTAAGAATTTCTTACTCTACAGATCCCTCACCGTAAACTTCAGTAATAATCTCCGTCAAGAACTTCTTTCCGTCAATAATATCCCGGATCTGTTCGTCACCGTCAATCTCACGCTCAATGGTGATGTGAGAATCATAGCCCAATGCTTTAAGACCTCTAATCAATGCAGGGAAGTTTGCTTTACCTTCGCCCAAACGTGTTTCTTCACCTAAGTTCATGCCGTTGGTGGGGAACTTACCGTCTTTCGCGTGCAAGTTTCTTACATACTTACCGATTACGTCCAAAGCATCCACAGGATTGCCCTTGCCGTAAAGGATCAAGTTTGCCGTATCCAAGTTTACAGCCAAGTTGTCCGTACCTACACGCTCAAAGCAACGAAGCATGGTAATCGGGGTCTCCTGACCGGACTCAAATAATAAATACTGACCGTTTGCTTTCAAATGCTCTGCTTCGTGACGGATTGCGTCGCACAAGCCGGGGAAATTGGGATCGGAAGGATTCTCCGGAATGAAGCCCATAT
>JAZRHX010000161.1:0-3362 GCA_045644985.1 Clostridia bacterium
ATCTCTGTACGCATCTGTGCACGGAGTTTCGCATCCAAGTTAGACAAAGGTTCGTCCATCAAGAATACCTTGGGTTCACGAACGATTGCACGACCAAGGGCTACTCTCTGACGTTGACCACCGGACAATGCCTTGATGGAACGGTCTAACAAATGCTCAATCTCAAGAATACGGGCAGCTTCTGCTACTCTCTTCTTAATCTCGCCCTTCGGGGTCTTTCTCAGCTTAAGACCGAACGCCATGTTCTCAAACACGGTCATGTGCGGGTACAAAGCGTAGTTCTGGAATACCATGGCGATATCACGATCCTTAGGAGCGATATCGTTCACCAGCTTGCCGTCAATCAGAAGCTCACCGGACGTGATTTCTTCAAGACCTGCTACCATACGGAGCGTTGTAGACTTTCCGCAACCGGAAGGTCCTACCAAAACAACGAACTCCTTGTCTTCAATATCCAAATTGAAGTCGTGTACGGCTGTAACGCCGCCGGGGTATTTCTTGTAAATGTTCTTCAGTTTAACACTTGCCATGTAGTAAATATACCTCCTGCATTTTGATAAGTATTGGCAGGAACTTCAAGAGTCACGATAACCCAATCTCTACCTGCTCATTCATTATGGTACTAATAATACCACAAAAGTCGTCCAAATAAAAGTAAAAAATCAATGACAGTTTCAACCTTTTTTTATGCACCTTGCCCAAAACTTCAAAAAATGTCACAATTTTATAACATTTTACCGCCCACTTTATTATATTATAGAGGAACATGATAAATACTACCGCAAAGGAAAGGAACGAATCCTTATGAGTGACACGATGCGTCCCGAAGGGGAACAACCCAAAAAGAAGAACGTAAAAATCAAGAAGTACAAGCTGACCGTTATGGATTATATTACCATTGGCTTCACGGTGGTGATTGTACTGATTATGGCATTTATTTTACTGCGCACGATTAAGCCCGAATGGTTTACATCGACAAACGGCGGAACCGGCAATCCTACTCTTTCCCAATCCGCAACACCCACTCCGGAAAGTACACCTACGCTTTCAGACGTAGGAAACACCTACGGAAATCTTTCCAACAACCCTTATGTATGCGAAATTGACGACCGATTGTATTTTATTTCTGCAGGTCAGGACGGAATTCCTTATATTTATGTCCAAGCTGGCGAAGAAACAAAAGCACTCTTGCAAGACAATGCATCTTGTTTGAATGTCATTACCGATCCTTATACCTACCAAGACGATGCAAAGGCCGATGCATACACAATCTTCTATCTGGATGCAGACGGAAATATTTGTTGCATTACAGACGGCCCGATTTATGATGAGCAACCCTTTATGCAAGCAACGGTAGCTAAGAGGGTTTATAAAGAAGGGGCATATCGCAGTATTGCGGTTCGAGGAGAGTATTTATTCTTTATTGACGGAGAAGGTCGAATTGGTAAAATGTCCTTGATTGAAGAGAGTTACACTGTACTCAGCCAAGAATCGTATACCACTTTGTCCGTATACGGAAACAATATTTATGCACGAAGCGAGAAAGACGGTTCATTATATCTCCTTTCTACAGTGGCACGTCCCGCTGCGACAGTAGCGCCTTCCGAAACACCTTCGGCATCCTCCACTGTACCGGCAACGCCCGTACCGGGTGTAGACGAGTACGAAATGCAAATCCTCACGGAGAAGGTAAACCATTTCTGCATTGACGGCATGTGGATTTATACCGTTTCGGATAACGGTTTGGTTCGTCGCACGGGAGATGCAAGTCAGAAAGATACACTCAGCAAGCGCAAAGCGGATTTTGTCAACGTTATGGACGATCAAATTTTCGTTCTGTCCGAAGGAACTTTATATGTAGGCACAGCAACACAATATATGTTAGGCACAGAAGTTGCAATCGGTTCGGTCGGAACAAAATTGGGCATTACCCTCACGGAAAATGCTGTTTACGTTTATGCAGGCGGCTTGAAAGTCTCTCAATATGACAGCGAAACCGATACGTACAGCCAGCTGACTTTTGTAGAACTGCCACAAGCATAAGCAAGCCGGAGTCAATTTATTCAAAAACAAGAGGCTGTCTCAAAACTACAGTAAAAGTAGTTAAGAGACAGCCTCTTTTGTATACGATGTTGCTTGTATTGCGTACAATGGGCGTAGAAGCCACAAAAACGATTTGCTGTGACCAGCAGGCAGAAAACCCTTTATGATTTCAAAAGTTCATACACATCTTGGATGCTGTCAAATACGTAATCCGGCTTTTGGGCTTCCGGAAGCACTTTAATTTCTTCCAATGTGGCTTCTCCGGACAACACACAAATAGAATACACACCTGCGTTCTTTGCGGACATAATATCCGTATGCAGACGATCCCCCATTACTGCTACTTCCGTGGGTTTTAAGTTCATTTTCTCCATAACCATTTCAATCATACTGGGATTAGGCTTACCGGCAACAAAAGAAGGTTTCCGCCCTGTAGCACCCTCAATCATCAAAATAAAAGAACCGGCATCCGGAATAAAACGACCCTCTTTCATGGGGCAAACCATATCCGGATGCGTAGCCCAGTACGTCACTCCATCTGCTACGTAATCACAGAAAACGCAAAGCTTGCCATATTCTAACGTCGTGTCAAAACCGAGAATTGCAAAATCAGGACGCAATGCAGGATTTTGGGTATATTCTTCAACAATTTCAAACCCGGCTTCCCGGAAGGCCGTAATCAGTGCAGGGGTTCCCAAAACAACCAGGCGAGCACCGGGCTTTACTTTATTTAAATGAAAAATAGTAGCGTTGACAGAAGTGCAGAAATCCTTTTCCTCCGCTTGAATGCCCAGATTTGCCAATTTCTCCACATATGCCTGTGTGTTTTTGGAAGAATTATTGGTAATATAAACCGCATGTTTCTCCTGTTTTCGTAAAATGTCTAGAAAATCCAGCGTGCCGTCAAACAAAGTGGTATCTAAATAAATAGTACCATCCATGTCCAGCAGAAAATATTTTACCCCCTTAAGAGGTGTCGTGTCTTGAGCTCCGTGTTGCATGGTTTATTTTCCTCCTCCGCCCATCTTGGACATACTTCTTTGTGCCATGACCAGGTCATGGTAAATACCTTTCTTCGCTAACAATTCTTCGTGGGTGCCCACCTCTGCAAGACCGCCCTTATCCAGAACAAAGATACGGGTTGCATTGCGCAGGGTAGAAAGACGATGTGCAATAGCAATAGTCGTGCGATCTTGAATCAAAATCTGCAGCGCATCTTGAATCTGTTTCTCCGTCTCTGTATCCAACGAGGCCGTAGCTTCATCTAAAATCAAAATACGCGGATCTCTTAATAAAGCCCTTGCAATTGCAATACGCTG
>JAZRHX010000162.1:0-7129 GCA_045644985.1 Clostridia bacterium
TGCGTGAATTCCTCAGCTACGTCATTGGCGTCATAAGCAAAGGAAAGTCCCAACTGAGAAGATACGGAAACACAGCGATACGGAATATAACCCGGCGTCTTACGACTGAGGGTATCTGTGCCCGATGTAAGAAGTTCCCTGCCATCTTCTGTGAGCAGGAAAATAACCCCCGCAGGCTTCTTAATATAAGTTTGGGTATCAATACCCTGGTACCAAACGGTTAAAATGAACTTGTTCTCCCCGTCTTCTACGTGAGCGCTGATGTCCAGGCTGTCGTATACCTTGTAATCCGGGAAATCCGGGAATTGACCGAATTCCAACAATTGACCGTCTTTATAAAGTGCATAATCCGTATCACAGCTTACGTTCAGGCGATAGTCGGCGCCCTTCTTGCCGGTAAAATGCAATTTGAAATCTACGTACTCATCGGGTTTTGCTTGCGCCATACCCCAAATCCATTGGCAGTTCTTAAACATAATTGAATGTTCCTCCTTGTATGCCCTTTGTTTGATATTTATGGGTGGATTATAACATATAATAGAAAGATTGCAAGTGCTTTTTCTAGACAAAATTTGCGGTGTGCAAATCATACTTATTTCCTAATAAAGTAAAAAAGGCAAGCTGCCAAAAGCTTGCCTTTCCAATATGGTCGAGGTGACAAGATTCGAACTTGCGGCCCCTACGTCCCGAACGTAGTGCTCTACCAAACTGAGCCACACCTCGTAGAACGCTTGCCATAATACCACAGGGCGCGTGAGAAGTCAAGCGTTTTTGGTACAAGTGAAAATTTTTCTGTCAGTACCCAAAAATTTGGTACAGGTAAAAATTTTCTCACCTGTACCAAAAACAATTCATCAGAACAATCCCGTTACAGTTCCATCCTCAAATACGTCCAATTTATTCGCTGCAGGTTCTTTAGGAAGTCCGGGCAGCGCCAGAATACTACCGGTCATTACAACTACGAATCCGGCACCATTGGACAAAGTCACATCTGCTACGGACATGGTAAATTCACGAGGACGACCTAACAATTTCGCATTATCCGAGAAAGAATACTGTGTCTTTGCAACGCAAATAGGCAACCCGCCAAAGCCTTGGGCTTCCAAGCGATCTAGCGTTTCAGATGCACGAGCAGAATAAGTAACACCATTTGCGCCATAAATCTTCTTGCAAAGCATTTCAATCTTGTCCCGTAAGGGCAGATCCAAAGGATATACAGGGGCGAATTTCTCCGCGCCGTCCTTCTCCTCAATTAAATGCACCAATTTCTCTGCCAAATCCACACCGCCGGCACCGCCTTTGCCGTGGACTTCCGTCAAACTGCTGGGCACGCCGCGCTCTTTACAGTAAGCAGCAATTTCATCTAATTGCGCCGGGCTGTCGTCCGCAAAACGATTGATTGCCACAATACAAGGAAGACCATACTGCTGAATATTCTCAATATGACCGCCCAAATTAGCAAGTCCGGTCTGCAAATCGCCGTTTCCATGGTGCAAAAGCGCCCGCAGCGTGGCAACAATTACAACCGCAGAAGGCTTTAGTCCTGCCTGACGGCATTTAATATCCAAGAATTTCTCCGCGCCCAAATCCGCACCGAAACCGGCTTCCGTGATACAGTAATCTGCCAGTTTCAGGGCCAGCTTTGTAGCACGCACACTATTACATCCATGGGCAATATTCGCAAAAGGACCACCGTGCATAATTGCAGGAGTTCCGTCAATGGTCTGCACCAAATTGGGTTTCAACGCATCTTTCAAAAGGAGTGCCATCGCACCTTGTGCTTTCAAATCACGAGCATATACAGGCGCCCCTGCCCGATTATACGCAACCACAATGCGCCCCAAGCGATTCTTCAAATCTTCCAAACCGTCTGCTAAGCAAAGTACCGCCATAACCTCCGTTGCAACGGTAATGACAAAACCGGACTCTCTGGGAATCCCCTGCTTCGGCCCACCCATCCCGATTACAATGTTGCGAAGAGCACGGTCATTCATATCCACACACCGCTTAATAACTACGCGATTTACGTCAATATCCAGTTCGTTTCCCTGGAACAGATGGTTGTCCAGCATAGCACAAAGCAAGTTATTGGCAGCGGTAATGGCGTGCATATCCCCGGTAAAATGTAAATTAATGTCTTCCATAGGAAGCACTTGGGCATAGCCACCGCCGGTCGCACCGCCTTTCACACCCATAACAGGTCCCAACGAAGGCTCGCGCAGTGCCATAATGGTATTCTTTCCAATGTACGTAAGCGCATCCCCCAAACCTACAGTTACCGTGGTCTTGCCCTCCCCTTTCGGTGTTGGGTTAATCGCCGTTACCAAAACCAGCTTACCATCCGGCTTATCATTACAGGACCGGATAAATTCTTCTGAAATTTTGGCTTTGTATTTGCCATACAATTCTAAAGCGTCCTGCGGAATCCCCGCCTTGTCCGCAATTTCCGTAATAGGTTTCATAGTCGCCTGTTGTGCAATTTCAATATCGGATAACATCTACTCAACTTCCTTCCTTCAATTAAGTCCGTTTTCTTCGCTTCAAAACGTCTTTCCCGGCAATGGAATAGCCGAAGAAGCCTAATATCTTTCCTAAACTGTAATACTCGCCGTGATTATATGCCACCAAATCGGCTTTGCGCATATCCACAGCCCCTTTGCGGTCCATTAAAACGGTCGCCACCTGCACGCCCACAATGTCCGCAATAAATAAATCATGGGAGCCCAATTCCACCACATCCCGCACTTTACATTCTAAATGTACAGGAGATTCTGCAATCATAGGAATGCCTAATTCCGGGGAGGCTACGCAAGTAAGACCGGTTTCTTTAAACTTATCTATATCCCGTCCTGATTTGACACCGCAGAAGTCCGTTTCCCAACACAAGCCTTGGGGCACTAGATTCACGCCAAAAGTACCCTGTTCCCGAATAAGGTCATGGGAATATCTGGATTTCCGTACGGAAATGGATAACATGGGCGGTTCTGAATTCACGGTACCTGCCCAGGCAAGGGTAATAATGTTTGGGGTCGCCATACTGCCTGCCGTCACCATCACAACGGGCACAGGGCTAAGAAACGTAGAAGGTTTCAAGACCTGCTTCCGGGCGAAACGCTGCATATTGGGATCCACGGTATGTGACTTCAAAGAATACACTCCTTTTCGGAAAATGAATATATTCTATTATATACCACTCGACCCTTATTTGTACAGAGAAAATTCTTCTTTCAAATACAGGCAGTTCAACACTTTCTCCCCAATTGACATCCGGTTGAAGAAATAGTGATTGGCTGCTTCATAACCGATGGTGGAGTTATGCAGCATCACTTTGTACATTTTTAAAGCAATATTGAACTCCTGATCCAACAGCGTTAATATCTGTTCAAGACAAGCCGAATCCTTGGTTTCATCATACAAATTCCGCACTCGATTGTAGGTAATCTGCTGAAATCCGCTTTGGAACAAACAATAGGTAGCCCGTGCAACTTGCATAAATTCTTCCAGGCAAGGAGACTGTCTCAGCATTTCCTCGGTCAGTTGACTTTCCAACACACGCAAGCCTTCGCCCCATTGTTCTGCCATCAAACCAAATTGTTTTTCCAGCACTTCCACCGGAAAAATCCCGCTCCACTCCTCAATATCGTCGTAAGGAAGACCGGTCATCGTCGCACGAAGGCCCGTTCTATGTCGGAACAAAGGATTGGCAGGGCCCATATACTGGGGACCTTTATAGGCCACCACAATGTGGAAAGGATAGTGGGAAAAAGCTTCGCTAAACGTATGGCAAGCATCTTCTACCATTTTACGAGCATCTCCAAAAAGAATGTCCATCTGCTCGTTTGGCGTAATTCCCGCAGCCCAATAATACCGGCTTAATATTTCCAATATTACGGAAGGGTACCCGCCCAGAGACCACCCCAGCATAAGACCGTCCACTAAACCGTTCGTCAGTCCTTTCATGTGTGCCGTTTGCAAATCCAGCACCGGCAAATACGGAACCGTTGGACATTCCCAAGTGTTATTAAATTGCACTTTTGCCACAGTGGAAACGCCTGCGGCTTTTGCGGTACGCCAGAACGTCTTCGCCCGAGCACCGGGTCCTACCATACTGATAGAATAGTCAATGACGGAGGTTTTGACGCCGCCAATGGTCTTCTCCACCCCTTCTTCGCTGACACAAAGAAAACGAATGCCTTCTTTTGCAAATATTTCAGCTACAAGGGGAAGCGTTTCAGCTGTAATCTTCTCCTGTACATCACAGCCAAACACAGCGCCCCAAGCCCAGGTATATGCCAGAACTTCAATTTTAGGATTCACCGCCTTGGCAGCTTTTGCAATGAGCACACTACTTTCCGCAATCACTTCATGAATCGGGCGTTTGCTACATCTTGGACAGTTTGGATAACCTGTATGGGAGTAGCAATGGGTGCGATTCTCGGATGCAGATATTGTGAAAAAGCCGCCTATTTCGGGCACCGCCTTACAAATGGCGGTAACGCTGTCTGTAATATACTTCTGTACTTCCGGAAGGGATGTGCAAAGGGAGCCTTCCACCCCGTCCGTATGACCCAAAAGTTCCGGATGCTTCTCAAAAAAATGCATCGGCATAGCACGGGGTTCGTTAAAATACAAATAAATCTTAATGCCGTATTGGCCTGCCCTTGCTACCAGTTCCTTTAATCCCAGAAGACGGCGTTGCCAGTTCTCCGACAGAGATGGCTTCCAGGGGAATTCTGCCAAGGTATACATCACGGTATGCATCCAAATACCGTTAATGCCAATACGGGCGTATTCTTTCAGCAAACTATCCGGATAGGAGCTCTCTGTGCCTTCTAACAGCACGTCGCCAAACAAAGAACAATAGGAGTGAACATACCGAAGGTCAAAACGGGTGTCTCGTGTCAGTTCCATTTCATCAAAGGAGAAATTGCCGCTTTGTTCTGCCAAAGACAGCAGATAATACAAGCCGTGAAGCAAACCTTCCTCATCCACTGCCGTAATCACAATTTCTTGTTTGGTGATGGTAATGTGGTGGCTTTCTTTCTTCTTCGTCGGTTCTTCTTGTATACGCAACGTAATAAAACGTTGCATGCCTTGAAGTTCCAAGTTCCATCCATTTTTGATTTCCCGACGAATGAGTCGGGCGTATTGACGGGATTTTGCAGAGTCAACTTCATCTCGAATTCCCCAGGTTTCGTCCGGTGCTACCGCTCTAGCCGGCGCATTCACGTCGCGCCTGTATGAATGACCAAACTTGTCCAAGAAATCAAAATCCTTCGCGGTAGCTTGGCTTTCTAAGGGCGTAATATAGCGATTAACCCACCCTTTTATCTTGGCTGTTTGGACTTTTGCTTCTTCCGTTAAAGGGCTGTAATAAACCGGTTCCACATCCGGTTTGTCTTCTAATTTCACACTGAGGAAATCGTCTTCTTTCAGTATGTATGCTAATCGCTCGTAGGACCAATTCAGCGTTTCCATAATTTGTTCGTAAGGAAGTACGTGCCAGTTGTTTCGAATAATGGTGACATACCCTCTTGTGTCGTAGGTGGGATTGTAAGGGTTTGGCACCGGAAGACCCATTTCCTCTGCTGCTTGTTCCACAATTTGGATGTCGGTACGTAGCACTTTTGCCATCCGGTCAGTGGGTACCATACTCCAGTTCCGCCAAATATAAAGTTGGTGACGGGTGGGAAAATAGGGGTACGTTGCAATCGGTTCTTTCACTTTCTTTGGAAGAAGCAGGTCTGCCATAGGATTAATAGCCTCCCTTTATAATTTCAATCTCGGAGGCATTATAGCACGCCATTTTCCCCTCTGTCTATGCGTTTCAGGCGTTTTATGACTCTTTTGTTGATTTCCACCAATTTTGTCAATAACATTTGTTCCGCAGGTAAAATATCCTCCATATTCTCCCCTTTTTCCAGTGTTTGTAGGGTTTCCAGATATAAGTTTGTCAGTACCTTTTGGTTAAGCGCACGAACCTGCTCCGTTTTGTCGATAATATCCCCGCAAGGTCTTCGTTCCCCACTTTTCATGCAATTGTAAGCCGGCAAAAGTTCCTCGGACTGTATAATTTCCTTTGGCAAGACACCTTCCGCTATTTGCTTCGCCTCATCCAATAGCGTCAACAATCCCCCATAAAATAAATGCGTTTCCAAACTCTTTTGTACGTAAGTATTTGTATACATTTGACCCGCCTCCGCCAATTCTCCTATCTATTCTATGCGGATGCTCAATAAAAAGAAACCGCCACCCCAATTGGAGTGGCGGTTTCTTGATCCGTTAAAATACTTAATAATTGTCTCTCTTCACGTAATGGGTATGAAGATCTTCATGGGCCTTGTGGCTGCCGGGCTCTTTATAATATTCATCATAAAGTGCCTTGATCATCGGGTTGTCGTGAGACTTACGAATAGGCAGTGCACGATCCTCTTCGTAGAGTGCCTTTGCACGCTCTGTGCGAAGATCGATCCAGCTACGAACAGAAGAAGGTTGAATAATCTGGCCTCCACCGTTTACACAGCCGCCGGGACAAGCCATGATTTCGATGAACTCATAGTTTGCTTCCCCTGCGCGGATAGCATCCAGTAATTTACGTGCATTGCCAAGTCCGCTGGCAACCGCTACGCGAATATCCTTGCCGGCTACGTTTACAGTAGCTTCTTTAATGCCGTCAATGCCGCGAACTGCCTGGTACTCAATCTTGTCAATGGGCGCGGAAGTGCCGGTGAGCACGTCAGCCACGGTACGAAGAGCTGCTTCCATAACACCGCCGGTTGCACCGAAGATAACTGCCGCACCGGAAGCGCCGCCCATAGGATCGTCAAACTGAGAATCTTCCAAGTTTGCAAAGTCGATACCGCACTCTTTGATCATCTGTGCAAGCTCTCTGGTAGTCAAAACTGCATCTACGTCTACAAAACCGGAGGAGTTCTTCATTTCGTCTCTTTGTGCTTCAAATTTCTTTGCGGTACAAGGCATTACAGAAACTACATACATCTTGGCAGGATCAATGCCCATCTTCTCGGCATAATAGGTCTTCAATACGGCACCAAACATCTCGTGAGGAGACTTACAAGAAGAAAGATTGTCCAAGAAATCCGGATAGTTGTGCTCGCAGAACTTAATC
>JAZRHX010000163.1:0-5910 GCA_045644985.1 Clostridia bacterium
GTCGGTGAAATTCTTTAAAGAGAAATACCGGCGTAATTTACCTGTGCGAATGGTATGGAACGTCACGTCCGGGTATTTGGAAATAATATCTTTCTCAATCCCGTCGCTGGATCCGATATAATGAAACTCCGTATCCGGGCAGAGTTCCCGAATGCGGTTCATCAGTGCAATATTTGGGGTTACGTGTCCGGCAGTACCACCACCGGTAAAAACAATTTTCGCCATACCTCTTCTCCTCTACGTTCTATATATGTCTTATTCTACGCGATTATGCCGCTCGCCTTGCAAGAAAGCCTGTACGTTCTTTGCCACAATGCCGATTAAACGGCTGCGGGCCTCTGTTGCCGCCCAGGCAATATGGGGGGTAATGATACAGTTCTTGGCCGTGAGCAGAGGATTGTCGGCTTTTGGAGGCTCTGTGGAAAGCACGTCTACGCCGCAACCTGCTAAACGTCCTTCGTTTAAAGCGCTTGCAACGGCATCTTCATCTAACAATCCGCCGCGTGCAGTGTTGATTAAGAAAGCACTGGGTTTCATCTTGGATAATGTTTCTTGGTTGATGAATTGGGCATTGTCGGCGGTCAGCGGGCAATGCAAGGAAACGAAGTCCGCTTGCGCCAGCAATTCTTCGAAAGTTACAGCTTTTGCACCCTCCGGGAGGACCTTGGGCGTGCGGGTGTAAACCAGCACATTCATACGGAATGCCTTTGCAATTTCGCAGACCCGGCTGCCGATGGCACCGTATCCCACAATACCTAAAGTCTTTCCCGCAAGCTCAATTAAGGGTGTCTCCCAGAAACAGAAATCCTTAGAAGCCGTCCAAGCACCGCTTCGTACTCGCTCGCTGTGATGCCCTGCATGAAGAGAGAGTTCCAGCATTAAAGCAAAAGTTAATTGTGCCACGTCCTCTGTGCTGTATCCGGGCACATTGGTAACGGCAATTCCTCGGGATGCACAGGCTTTCAAATCCACGGCATTGGTGCCGGTGGAAAGCAGTCCTACGTAGCGAAGTTTAGGCAAATTTGCAATCACTTCCTCCGTAAGCACGGTTTTGTTGGTAATCACAATTTCTGCACTTCCGACACGGCTTAAAATTTCAGAAGCCGGTGTGCGGTCGTACACGGTTACAGGACCGATGGCTTCCAAAGGCGCCCAGGAAAGATCCCCGGGATTGGTGGTGTAGCCGTCTAAGATTACAATTTCCTTGGGCACGTCGAAGGTATATTGGGTTTTGTAGGCTGCGGTCACCCCTGCCCGTAAAATGGGGGAGGGCCAAGCCGGTTGATTGGGAGAGTCCGGGAAGAACTGGGTTTCCAAACAAAGACCGCCACGGCGATTGTACGTAGCGCCATTTTTACCCGCCATCCCGTTTGCCATAAAGTTGCCCGTATAGAACTGCACTCCGGGCATGGTGGTGTGCGTACGCATGCGGATGCCGGAAATGGGGCTGTAAACCATGGCCGCTTCATTGCAGGGTTCCTGCACCCTGTCTGCCAGCACGAAGTTATGGTCGTAACCGCCTCCTGCAATCAAATCCGGGTCAGTGGCATCTTGAGAAAGTCCATCGCCCAAACAAGCTAATTTGTTTATATCCATGGCGCCGCGGAAAGGTTCGATGGAGCCGAGTCCCATGCAGTCGCCGTCCACAGGGCTAAAAGCTTTGGCGTTAATCCGCACTTGGTGGGCACCTAAGTTACCCGCATCGTGGCCGTGCAAGTTAAAATATGCGTGATTGGTGGGGTTGTATAAAGTGTCTTTGTCGGAGGTGGCTTTGTATTCAATAGTAAGCGTGTTGGTGTCGTCAAAGGTATAACGCACAAAAGTGGTTAAATTGCCGGGATAATTCTCCTCGCCGTCGGGGGAAAAATACTTGAGGGTTACGGAATTCTCGTCTGTGATGGCTACGTTCCAAAGCTTCTTGTGAAAGCCGGTGGGGCCGCCGTGGAGGTGGTTGGGACCATTGTTGATGGCAAGCTGAATTTCTTCTCCGTTCAGGGTAAAATGCCCTTTTCTGATTCTGTTGGCATACCGACCGATGGTGGCACCGAAGTTGCCGGAATAGGTTTGATAGCCTTTCACGCTGTCAAATCCCAGCGTGACGTCCCTTAATTTTCCATCTCGATCCGGCACGCAAATGGCGCGGATAATCCCTGCATAGTTGATAATCTCCACGTAAGCGCCTTGCTTATTTGTAATGCGAAAACAGGTGACTTCACGCCCATCTTCCATAGAGTCAAATAAAGTTTTGGTCAGCATATTCCTTTGAACGCTCCTTCGCCTGAAAATTCTGTGAAATATTATACCACCGGTGATTCTGGATGTAAATGCAAAAGCGTGTGCATGCCGGAAGCATTTCACTTCAAAACAAAAATATTTCTTTTCCAAATGAACGTTTTTCGGTTAGGATGGTACCAAATTTCAAAAAAGAGCATTTTAAAATGAAAAACGGGTCCTTTTGCCGGCAGAATTCATACCTTTTTGAAATTTTATGAAAAAATAAATGAAAATCGCATCTATTGACATCCATTCCTTTTCGTTGTATGATGACCACGTTAACAGAGCAGGTATTTGCGCGTTAAGTATCTCGGGATGGGAGTATAGCCCGGGAGCGAAGAGGTTTTTGAACAGCCTCGCGGTGCAATGCCTCATCCGCTGCATTTACGTACAACGGTGAAATGCTCTCTTTCTTGTTTAGCTGAAACGAAAGGGACTTTTTTTATGTCAGAAATGAAGAATAAAAATTTTAATTACACGTTACAGATTGTATTCTTAGCGATGATGATGGCGCTTACAATCGTACTTACCCGTTTTGTCAGTATCCCCGTAGGCAATACGTTTCGAATCGGTATTGGCAGACTCCCTGTTTTTGCTTCCTCTATGTGGTTTGGCCCTATTCCGGGTCTGATTGTCGCCACCGGCGCAGACATTATTGGGGCGGTTCTTACAACCGGTTGGAATCCGGTGCTGACTGTTCCCGCAGCATTAGCAGGATTGCTTCCGGGCATTTTGGCAAAAGCCTTCCGTCTTCGGAAAAGGGAACATAAGCGAAATGCATGGATTTGTATTCGCACTATACTGTGTGTAGTCGTTTCCCACGTAGTCACTTCCGGCATTCTCATGTCTCTTTTCTTGAATTACTTTTATCCGTCCTCTCTGATTATATTATTGGGTGTTCGGATGTTGATTGCCTTGGGAGAGGGTATTGTACAAGGCGTCTTATTATATTTAATCGAAACGAGGGTTCACCATGACGATTGACGCATGTATGGCTTATATTCATAAGACAGTATGGCTGGGCAGTAAACCCGGCCTTTCTCGTACAAAAGAACTGCTTTTACGCATAGGAAATCCTGAGAAGAAGCTTCGCTTTGTTCACGTGGTGGGCACCAACGGTAAAGGATCTTCCTGTGCGATGTTGTCCTTGATTTTAAACCAAAGTGGTTATAAGGTAGGCACTTTTGTGTCTCCTTATATTGTCCATTTCAATGAGCGGATTCAAATTGACGGCACCCCTATTTCTGACGAGGACTTATGTGACGTGGTGGAATACGTGCAGCCTCACGCGGATGCCATGAAAGACAGCCCTACGGAATTTGAATTGATTACAGCGGTAGGGTTTGAATATTTTGCCCGCAAAGGCTGCGATATCGTGGTACTGGAAGCCGGAATGGGCGGGGCGATGGATTCCACCAATGTGATTGATACGCCTTTAGTATCTGTTTTCACTGCCATCGGTCTTGACCATAAGGCGCAACTGGGGAATACTATTCCTGAAATTGCAACGACAAAAGCCGGTATTTTAAAGAAGGGAACTGTGGCAATTTTTAATGGGGATGAGGCGGAAGCATTACCTGTTTTGACGGAAATCTGCGAGAATTTAGATATTCCTTTGACCGTACCGAACCGAAACTTATTAGAGATCCATGAAAGTGGTCTTCTTGGTAGCTTGTTTGATTATAAAGGATATAGGAGTCTTCGCGTGGGACTTGCCGGCATTCATCAAATACAAAACGGCATTACGGTCATTGAGACAATTGAGGCACTTCGAAGTCAAGGATTCACGATTTCAGAGGACGCTATGCGTTTTGGTCTGGAGAACGTTCGGTGGCCTGCCCGTTTTGAAGTTCTTTCAAAGAACCCGTTGGTGATCTTTGACGGTGCTCATAATTTGAATGGCGTGACCCGATTGAAAGAGAACATTGAACGTTATTTTCCGAATAAGAAGCCTATTATCTTAATGGGTGTCATGGCAGATAAGGCGTACGGATCTATGTTGGATTTGCTGATGCCGCTATGTTACAAACTCTATGCAGTGACACCGAATAATCCTCGAGCGTTGCCGGCAGAAAGCCTTGCAGAAGAGGTGGAAAGGCGGGGAGTTCCAGCAAAGGTGATTTCCTTGACACACGCCGAAATCCAAGGTGTATTGCGGGATTTGGCAGAAGACGACATTCTGTTGATGATGGGTTCTCTTTATATGTACGGAGATATTACTCGTTGTATATTTTCTGACAGAAAATGACAAATGCCATTCATAATGTTCAATAGATGAACTTATTTCCTTTTGTTTAATGCTACATTATCGGTGAATCTTGGGAGGAAGAGGTCACCGATTTTGAAGCGATTACCCACAGAGCGACAGAATTTATGCGGTATATACGTAAGACGCGCCAGAATAGCCTACGGAAAGAGACACCGATGCACATTCACACAAGCCGATTTAGCTGTCAAATTGCAGTTGAAAGGACTTTTGGACTTTGAACGGATCACGGTGTGCCGTATAGAGTGCGGACGTCGTCAGGTTTCGGATGTGGAATTGAAATATTTATCTTTAGCTTTAGAAGTGTCCTTGGATTACTTGATGTATGGTCGAGAAGATCATTTACCAACCTTTGATGAAGCGGAAGATATTGTGGCAGAGGATGAAGGATAAGCTGTTTGTGTAATGGACGAGAAGGATCGATATATCTCGTCAGAATGAGGCTCTAGATCTTACGGGTGTCACTCTTTCTAAAAAGGGTTTTGGTGAAGACGGAAATATGATTCGTGAATAATGGATTTTTGTTGCTTTTTACCTTAAAATAGAGTATGATATTAGGCGGTATGTTCAGCATACCGCTAATTTTATTTTTAGGAAAGAAAGGAGAATGTTGTATGGTTAAGGTTACACTGAAAGACGGTTCCGTATTGGAATTTGATGCAGGAACCACAGTGTTGCAAGTTGCTGAATCTATTAGTCAGGGACTTGCCAGAGCCGCAGTAGCAGCGGTTGTAAACGGGGAGGTGGTAAGCCTCACAACAACACTGGATACCGATTGCAGTTTGAACATCCTGACCTTTGACTCGGATGCCGGAAAGAAGGTGTACCGTCATACTACATCTCATATTATGGCGCAGGCCGTAAAGCGCCTGTTCCCGGAAGCAAAACTTGCCATCGGACCTGCTATTGACAACGGCTTCTATTATGACTTCGATATGGAAGGGACTTTTACCCAAGAAAGTCTTGCTAAGATTGAGCAGGAAATGAAGAAGATCGTAGAGGAGAAACTTGCCGTTGAGCGTTTTGAACTGCCCAGAGAAGAAGCAATTCGTTTTATGGAGGAGCGTAACGAACCTTACAAGGTAGAGTTAATTCAGGATCTTCCTGAGGACGCCACACTGTCCTTCTACCGTCAAGGCGAATTTGTAGACCTTTGTGCAGGCCCCCATCTTCCCAATACCGGTAAAGTAAAGGCATTCAAACTGACACAAGTTGCCGGTGCCTACTGGAGAGGTTCTGAGAAGAATAAGATGCTCCAGAGAATTTACGGAACTGCGTTCTCGGATAAGAAGGACCTCAATGCGTACTTGCTCCAGCAAGAAGAAGCCAAGAAGAGAGACCACAATAAACTGGGTCGTGAATTGGAACTT
>JAZRHX010000164.1:0-2349 GCA_045644985.1 Clostridia bacterium
TCCTCTTCTGCCTCTTTCCGAATTTGTTGTTCTGCTTTATTTCGTGCCTGGTTGGTACGATACATTTGATGGGTACGGATCATAAAATCCGTAGCTTCCAAAGAATGTTCAATCTTGCGATCTTCCTCCTCATCCGGAGATAAATCTACGAATTGGGCTCTTGTTCTTTCCAGTTTCTCAAGTCCTCCGGACGGTGCACAAGACGGCGTATTTTTTTTTTGCCGTACCGGCGGCTGATATCCGGTCTGGGGACGTTGCGTTTCATTCTTTTGATTGGCCTTGGCTGCAGGTTCTGCGGACTCCGTGGTTTCAGGCGTCTTGCCGCCGGCTTGCATGTATTGCTTCCCTTTTGCTAAAGACATTTGTTCCATTCCATACTCGACCAAGATGCCGATAATAAAATAGGCAACCAACAATACAAGGAAAGATAGAATAAAAGAATAGTTTAATGCTATCTTGAGACAAATCGAGAGAATGGCAATGCCAATCAAGGAAACCCAGTGGGTGGCTAAGATTTTTTTGAGTATTTCTTTAATCATATACACACGCTCCACACAACGTCTTAATCTTTTGTAATTACAAACAAATTATATCACAAATATGTTAAAAATGTAAAGAGGAAAACCGGGCAATTACAGTGGAGATTTTCCCACAATACCCGGCTTTCAAAAAAGTGTATTTATGCTGTTTTCTGTACCTTTACAACCAATGACCCTTCCGGATTTCCATCCACCGTTAAAGTATCCCCTATGGACAATTCTCCTTGTAAAATTACTTTCGCGATTGCGGTCTCCACCCGAGACTGGAGGAAGCGTTTCAAAGGTCGCGCGCCATAAATCGGATCATATCCTCCTTCAATAATAGCATCCTTAGCGCTAGGCGTAATCACCAGTTTCAAAGATTGACTTTCCAGTCGTTTCTTAAGGGATGTAATCATTAAATCAATGATTTGTTCAATATCTCCCCGGGTTAAAGGTTTATAGAACACAATTTCGTCCAATCGATTCAAAAACTCCGGTCGGAAGCTTTGTCGAAGCAATCCTTCCACTTGGTTTCTGGTATCTTCTGAAATCGCTCCATCCTCTTGTATCCCGGAAAGCAAATAGGATGATCCCAAATTACTGGTAAGAATAATAATGGTATTCTTAAAGTCTACCGTTCTTCCTTGAGAATCCGTAATGCGTCCGTCATCCAGCACTTGAAGTAATATATTAAACACGTCCGGATGAGCTTTCTCAATTTCATCAAAAAGCACTACAGAATACGGATGTCGCCGGACTGCCTCCGTAAGCTGCCCGCCCTCGTCGTATCCCACATATCCAGGAGGCGCACCAATCAAGCGAGAAACGCTGAATTTCTCCATATACTCGGTCATATCAATGCGCACAATATTGTGTTCATCGTCAAATAACGCCTCTGCCAAAGCTTTAGCTAGTTCCGTCTTTCCCACGCCCGTAGGTCCCAAGAACAAGAATGAGCCAATGGGACGATTTGGATCGCCGATTCCTGCCCGGGAACGTAGAATGGCCTCACTTACTTTCTGCACAGCTTCATGCTGACCAATAACACGTTGATGGAGAATCTCTTCTAAACTCAGCAGCTTCTCCCGTTCTCCTTCCATTAATTTGGAAACAGGAATTCCGGTCCACCGAGCTACAATTCCGGCAATTTCCTCCTCCGTAACCGTATCTCGTACCAGAGAATTCTCACGCACCTTATCCCCTTCGCTGCGTGTCTTTGCCTCTTCTAAACGGCCTTCCAACGCCGGCAGTTCCCCGTACTGAAGTTTCGCAGCCTTCTCATATTCATAATTCCGTTTGGCAGCTTCAATTTCCCCGTGAACCCGCTCAATTTCTGCTTTGATGTCCTTAACCGTATCAATTCCGGACTTCTCCGCCTCCCATTTGGCTTTCAAGCTGTTAAACTTGTCACGAAATTCTGCCAGTTCCTGCACTAAGGTTTCTCTGCGCTGTACAGACAAAGTATCCGTTTCTTTCTTCAGCGCCATTTCCTCAATTTCCAACTGCATAATCTTCCTGCGCACATCGTCTAACTCTTGGGGCATGGAATCAATTTCCGTACGAATGAGCGCGCATGCCTCATCCACCAAGTCAATCGCCTTATCCGGCAGAAAACGGTCTGTAATGTAACGGTTGGATAACGTCCCCGCCGCCACTAATGCCTGGTCATGAATTTGAACGCCGTGGAAGATTTCATACCGTTCTTTGATGCCTCGTAATATGGAGATGGTATCCTCTACCGTAGGCTCCTCTACCTGCACCGGTTGAAATCTCCGTTCCAGCGCTGCATCTTTCTCAATATACTTCCGATACTCATCTAACGTAGTCG
>JAZRHX010000165.1:0-3299 GCA_045644985.1 Clostridia bacterium
GTAATATATAAATCATCCCGCTCAAATCCCGTATTGTGTAAAATTTCACATAGTATGGATCCGGCTTTTCCAACGAAAGGTCGTCCTAGACGAACCTCGACCTTTCCCGGTGCCTCGCCAATGAGCATAATGCCCGCAGAAGCACTGCCATAACCGTATACAAATTCCAAAGGGCCATCGGGAATATGCAGACTTTCTCTACGTTTGTTAACCTCACGGTCACATCGCCGACGAAAATCACCATTCAGAATTTCCATTTCTTCTAAATTATATGCAGCATTCTTCAGGTTCATCGCAATTGCGCCTCCCTTTGTATTTCCTGCAATTTATCACGAACAGCCTTTAGATCTTTCCAAAATTCCAGTTTCTTACCTTCATCCCTCAAAAGAGCCGCAGGATGATACGTAGCAGTAAAGAAAACATCTTTCTTCAAAACCCATTGTCCCCGAATTTTGGAGATGCCTGCGCCGGGATCCATTAAATACTTAAGTGCAACATTGCCTAGACATACTACAATCTTTGGTTGAATCAAAGCAAACTGCGCTCTTAAATATCCAATACAAGCTTTACATTCACTCTCCAGAGGCGTTCGATTCTCCGGAGGACGACACTTCACCACATTAGCAATATAATAATCTTCTTCACGAAAGCCAAGACCGACTAAGGCTAACTCCAGCAACTGTCCGGCTTGTCCTACGAAGGGAATCCCCTGCTCATCCTCCTGCCTCCCCGGGCCCTCCCCCACAAATAATACGGAAGCATTCCGATTTCCCCTGCCTAACACAACATGAGTACGATTCTCACAAAGGGGGCACTGGGTGCACTTTAAGCAAGCATCCTCTAGAATTTCCCAAGATACAGCCACCGCACAAACCTCCCAAATAATCCCATAAAACTACCTACAATAGTACGGCATTTTCCTAAAAAAGTCAACGTCTTGCTTTTGATTATTAGCTACTTTCAAAAAGGGGGGGCACAGGAGGGAATTTTTGTTCATTTATGCCCCGAGCGGGGCACAGGGCGGGTAAAATGCAAGTCTATGCCCCGGGATTTCCGAAGCAAATCCACCCAAAACAAGCAAGCGGGGCACAGACAGATAAAAGATCAGTTTTATATCCCATTTTACCAATTCCCCCGAACGTGACCGGGGCACAAAACTATGTAAAATGCAATTTATGCCCCGCCTGGGGCATAGATTGATAGGAAACACTATTTATGCCCCACTTCAAATTATTTCCCATACTTCTTATTCCCGGAATGAATCGCCAGCGGAATCGCAACCGCCAAACTCAAGCCACTGGTTACCGCAAAATAAATCCATTGTTTAGAACTGTTGTTCGCCGGCTTTTTCTCCGGAGATGGAGAGGCAGGATTGACGCTTTGGATAGCATTGGAAGGCTCTGCCCCGTTGGAAGCAGATACCGTCAAAGAGCTTGTCAAGCACATACAGGAAAGAATAATTGCAAACAAGAAATATAATGTAGAAGATAATTTCACTTTCATAGCCTAAACCTCTGCACAGAATCATTTTTGTTAGTGTAACACAAAAATCAGCCATTCACAAGCACACAGCCATGCTCTGGGAATATGTTACGTAAATTGGATACAAAAAACCGACGACCTGCTTGAAAGAAACAGACCGTCGGCAACATTTATACTTTCAATATCAAATCATCTTAGTAATTCTCTGCATGAATTTCAAAGTAGCTTTGCGGATGTGCACAGGTAGGACATACAACCGGTGCCTTTGTGCCCACAACAATATGGCCACAGTTCCGGCACTCCCAAACCTTCACTTCACTCTTCTCAAATACTTGGGCAGTTTCCACATTCTTAAGAAGAGCACGGTAACGCTCTTCATGATGCTTCTCTACAGCAGCAACCAAACGGAATTTTGCAGCTAACGCAGGGAATCCTTCTTCTTCTGCAGTTTTCGCAAAACCATCGTACATGTCAGTCCACTCGTAGTTCTCACCATCAGCAGCTGTTGCTAAGTTTGTAGCAGTGTCTCCCAGACCTTCCAATTCCTTAAACCACATCTTTGCATGTTCTTTCTCGTTATCTGCCGTCTTCAAGAAAAGTGCGGAGATCTGCTCATAGCCTTCCTTCTTTGCAACAGATGCAAAATATGTGTACTTATTTCTTGCTTGAGATTCTCCCGCAAAAGCAATTTCCAAATTCTTCTCTGTTTGTGTTCCCGCATACTTAGACATACGCTTCATTCCTCCTAATAAACAAAATTATTTTAACATCCTCTTCAATAAAAAGGATATTTAATTACCTTCTGCGATGGGTCATCGCAATATAGGAAATGCCCAAACCCATAAAACCACTGATCAAATATAGCAGTGCCCAAAGAAACATACTGAACGAGAAACCCAGTACAAGCCAGTACGTACTCAAATGAACCAGCAATGGAACCAGAATGCAAAGTCCTGTCGCCCGTGTCATGACTAAAGTAAAGAAACCGGAAACAAAGGCAGCGAGCGGCAGAAACACCATTTGCAAATAGATTATACCGATTTGTTCCGCCATCACAAAACGGCTCATACATACGGCAACTACGTCAACAACCACGGTAAAAAGGCATACGCACAGAACCTTACACAGGCTCTGCAACATTCCCCCTCTTCGATTGCTTCGCATAACAGCGCCCACACCGATACTCCTTATCATTATTTCCAATATCTTTTGAAAAAACGCATACAAAAGGACGGATGCCCTGTATGCGTTTTGCTTCTATCTACTCATTCCATTCAAACAGCAAGCATTAGAAAATCATGCACTGCTTGTCTGTATGCTCTTCCTCGTCACCAATTTCTGCAAATACGTCCACATGTGCCGGAGCAATGACATAAATCAAATCCGATACACGCTGAATGGTGCAGTCTAACGCATAACAACAGCCGGAAACAAAGTCAAAAATACGTTTACGGTCTGCCGCATTTGAAACGTACTCTAAATTCAAAACGACCGTCATCTGACCGCGCAAGTGAGAACAAATCGACTCACAATTCTCAAACGCAGTAGGTTTCGAAAGAACAACGCGCAAAGAAGAACCAATTCCCATATTAAGAACCTTTCCTCTCTCTCCAGAACGCTCAGTGCTACGTGTACCTGCACTAACGGTTGCGCGAGGCGCTGCAGCACCGGAACTCTGTTCCGCACTTCTTGCGCTTATGCTTGTATACCGATCTTTTGCGGTAAAGGAGTAATCCTCATCTTCAACAGTATCTGCTGTACGAACGGTATCTTCCTCATCTTCGTAGCCGTCAAATACCTTGTAATCCTTAGAAACA
>JAZRHX010000166.1:0-3366 GCA_045644985.1 Clostridia bacterium
AGTCCTGCCACGTCTACTAAGTTTCCTAAATAATCCGGGGTCGTTATATAAACAGCCACCGGCTTTACCCCGGAGGCAAGCCGCGCTTCCAACGCCGAAGGTGTAATCCGGCAAGCCATCAACGCCTCGTCTTCCAAAGGATACAACCACTCAATCTCAAAATCCACCAAAGCAGCCGCCGTCACGAAAGCCTTGTGGCAGTTTCGGCCCGCTAAGATAAGCGGTCGATCACACCCCTGCATTTTACCATACAAAGTCGCCAAATACAGCATCCCCCGGATGCACAGGGAAGACCCTTCGCAGGAGTACACCGTGCGGGCGGCACCGAACAAGGAAGCCGCATTGTCCTCACTCTTTCGAATAATCCCCGCAGCATCATACAGCACGTCTGCCCCGGGAATTTCCGTAATATCCAAAGACTCGCAACCCAGAAAGCCCTGCCCCTTGTGGCCCGGCATGTGGAATCGCAGGGGCTCAGATGTAGCATATTGGGTTACAAAATCCCGGATTGGTGTATTCATAAAGACTTGCTCGCCTCCAACATAATGGCACATTCCATACGCTTCTTAAATAGTTCACAGCCGTCTTTGTACACGCCCGTAACAGAGCCTGTTGCGTGGTACGCATTGGCAGCGCAGCCGCCGGAGCAATATAGCTTCGCCCAGCAGTCCATACAATCTTCACGAGTGTACACGTTGCAAGCCGCAAACTCCTCTTGCACGGAAGGCGCCGTCACGCCCTCCCAAATATTGCCAAGTTTATACTTGGCATCCCCTACAAACTGGTGACAGGGGTACAAATCGCCCCAGGGCGTTACCGCCATATATTCTGTGCCGGAGCCGCAGCCCGACACACGCTTGTAGATACAAGGACCGCCTTTAAGGTCGATCATATAGTGGTAGAAGGTAAAAGGCTTCCCGGCTTCCCGACGTTCCTTCATCAGTTCCGCCAGCTTCTCATACTGCTCCATCACAATGGGAAGATCTGCTTCTGTAAGGGCGGACGCATCACTAGGGGCGCACACCACCGGCTCCATACTAAGTTCCGTAAAGCCTAAAGACAGCATTTCTTCAATATCTTTTAAGAAATCCGGGTTTGCGTGGGTAAAAGTGCCCCGCATGTAATAATTCTGATGGCCCCGGGCCTCTACCAATTGCTGGAACTTGGGTACAATCCGGTCCCAACTGCCTTTTCCCGCATAGTCCACCCGGTAGCGGTCGTGGACAGACTTGCGGCCGTCCAGGCTCAGCACCACGTTGCTCATTTCCCGGTTGGCAAAATCAATCACGTCATCATCAATCAAAAGACCGTTGGTGGTTAAGGTAAAACGGAAATTCTTCCCCGCTTCCTTCTCCCGCACCCGGGCATACGCCACTAATTCTTTAATCATATCCCAATTCATCAGCGGCTCGCCGCCAAAGAAATCCACTTCCAAGTTGCGACGGCCCGGAGAATGCTCAATTAAGAAATCCAGGGCTCGCTTGCCCACTTCCAGGCTCATCAAAGCCCGCTCCCCTTGGTACTTACCCTGGCTTGCAAAACAGTAGGCACAGTTTAAGTTACAAGTGTGGGCTACGTGCAGGCACAACGCTTTCACAATGCCGGCACTTTTGCGCTTCAAGGTATCGGCCACACCGGAAAACGTATCGGGACTAAACAACTGTCCCGCTTCTTTCAATTCCTCGATCTGTGCCAGGCAGTCTTCCAATTCTTCTCGGGTAACGTCCTCCCGGTCTTTGTATTTCTCCAAGGCTTCCCAAATTAAAGTTTCCCGGTCTTTGGTTTCATAACTTTCAATCAAATCGTAGGCCACCTCGTCCACCACGTGAACAGAGCCGGAACAAATATCTAATACAATATTGAGACCACCTAATTTATAGCAATGTATCATAACTTCGATTCTCCTATTACAAAAAAGTGCCGCCATGTTTCAGGCGGCACTTCCCCTGTGCATTCTCACGCAAGCAGATTATTTCTGCTTCTTGTTCTCGCACTGCTGATTTGCAATACCGCAACTGGTCTTGCAAGCAGACTGACAGGATGTCTGGCACTCGCCGCATCCACCGTTCTTTGCACTTGCGCAAAGATTCTTAGTTTCAAGAGTTTTAATACGCTTCATACTCTAACAGCCTCCGAAGAAATATTTTTCATCATTATAGCATAACTTGTTGGACAAGTCAAAGAATTCCCTGGGTCCTTTACAGTGTTTTGTAAAAATCTACCAACTTTCTGGAACGGGCTACCAACTCAGAAAGAAGCGGGTCTCTCAGGTCATCCGGTAACTCCAAAGATTGATGGTGGGCTTCCAGGGTGAAATCGTTCTTGTAGCCGATTTTCTTCACAATCTTCATAAACTCATACCAGTCAATCTTGCCGTCAAAAGGAATCATGTGGTCATCTCGCACATCTGCGTTGTTGTCTTGAATGTGGAACATTTCCGGCACGTTCTCGAGGCCGATCAATGCGTGGTGATCTTCCTTAAAGGCATTGGCATGACCGGTGTCGTAGCACCAGCCAAAATAGGGAGAGTTGACTTCCTTCACCAAAGCGTCAATATTCTCCGCTTTAATGGAAGCGCCCCAAAGAAGGTTCTCAGAGAGGGCCTTTACATTGTACTTCTCATACAGTTCCAACGTGGCACGAATGCCATTTGCATTGGTTTCAAGGAATTCATCCACGCTTTCAATGATAGTGCGGTCTTCTCTCCAGAAAATAGGATGCACAACCGTATATTGAACGCCCATAATCTGACAGCACTGAAGGGTCTTCTCCACCAATTCCCCACGGGTGCTGGCATCGTAAGGTGCATGGGAATAACGAACCGTGATCCCTAATTTCTCTGCAGTCTCTCGCACTTGTTTCGCCCAATCCAAACCGATTACGTTAAAACGGCTGGTGGGATGCTCATATTCATAGCAGAAGTCCATGTCAATGCCTTCAAAACCCAAACGCGCCAAACGAGGAAGCACGTCCAGGGCATCCATTTCTTTTGGGAAAACACAAGTGGATGTAACAATCTTCATATTTCAAACCTCCTAAGGTTAGTCTAAATTTATACTTTAAACTATACGCTTTCAAGCCGCTTTTGTCAATGAAAAAGTGCACCTTTTTCCCTCTTGCCAATCCCGCAGGTTTCCTGTATAATAGCAAGGTAATTTCATATTGTTACGGTTGATGTTTGCAGAAGTTTATACGAAAGACAACTGCAATCGGACGAGACTTTGGAGAAGCTCATTGAATTGAGGGCCGAAGGGGCAACGCAGGGATTTCCCTGCAAGAAACTCTCAGGCAAAAGGACAAAGGAAGCATATTCAGTTGACAAATTGATGCGGATTGCGTTCTTCCAAAGCGCAATCCGTTTTTATT
>JAZRHX010000167.1:0-3014 GCA_045644985.1 Clostridia bacterium
AAAGGGATTGTGACGGGGGAATCATAGCATATTTTACTGGTTGTGACAATGCAGAAGTTAGACAGTCCTGCGCGGTTCTTTTCTTAAAACCGAGAAAAGCCGATTCGGCAAATGAAAGTTGGTCTGGACATAAACTGCCTTCAAACCGTCTTTTATGTCCGGGAAAAATCGCGAAAATGGACATTATAGGCTACTTGATCCTCATATTGTCCGTCTTTTTAACGATAAGCCGCAAATTCCGGACAATATGACCCTTGAAAGGTGGATTTATGTCCAGTCCTATAAAGGTCTCGCTTTTTGTATAAGCGCAAGCATTAAGAAAAGAACTTCATGCGCTTATCCGTTGACAATCCCTACTTTGGTGGGGTACAATATATCTGTATATTTATATATTATTTCAGTTTATATAAAGGAGTATGAAACATGGGTGCTTATCAAGAAGCTTTAACCAAGATACAACAGTTTGGACAGGAACATTTGCTTCGGTATTATGATGAAATTTCAGAGGCGGAGCAGAAGGCGTTGGTTGATTCAATTCTCAATGTAGATTTCGTTCAAATGCAAAAGCTGTATGAAATGGCGAAGAGAGGGGAAGTTTCCGGAGAAGGTGTTCTTACCCCTATTCCGGTTACGGAGAAAGCCAATGTTTCTGAGGCGGTCAGAGCATCTTGGGAATCTTTTGGTATGAAGATATTAGCCGGTGGCTATTTTGCAGCGGTCACTATGGCCGGTGGGCAAGGAACTCGTTTGGGGCATAACGGACCGAAAGGTACTTACGATATTGGACTTGAGAGCGGAGCATCTCTCTTCCAAATCCAGTGCGACCGGTTGAAACGAAGAAGCCATGCATGTGGTCATTCCATCCCCTGGTATATTATGACCAGCAGAGAAAATCATGCGGATACGGTGGCATTTTTTGAGAAAAACAACTACTTTGGATATAATAAAGAAGATATTATGTTCTTTCGTCAGTTTATGTTGCCTATGATCGATTTTGACGGCAAGATTGTCATGGACAGTAAAGCGACTATGAAAGAAGGCGCAGACGGACACGGTGGTATTTTTCGTGCTATGGCGGCCTGTGGCGTTATTGAAGATATGAAGAAACGGGGCATTCAATGGATCTTTGTAGGTGGTATCGATAATGTATTAGTGAAATTGTGCGATCCGTTGTTCGTGGGTTTTCTGGCAAAGAACGGCTACCGTTTGGGCGGCAAGTCCTTAATTAAACGGGATGCAAAAGAGAAGGCCGGTGTATTTTGTAAGCGAGATGGGAAACCCTATGTGGTGGAGTATACCGAAATTTCCGACGAGATGGCAGAATTGCGGGATGAACAAGGCACATTCGTATATGGTGATGCGCATATTCTTTGTAATATGTTTCGGATTGATGCCCTTGAAGCAATGGGCTCCCAAGGACTTCCGTACCACGTTGCAGTTAAGAAAGCTTCTTACGTAGGTGCAGATGGAACCGTCATTACCCCGGACCGCCCCAATGCATACAAATTTGAAGCATTTATCTTTGATGCGTTCAGTCAGTATGACGAAATGGGCATTCTTCGGGTAGACCGAGAAACAGAATTTGCGCCGGTAAAGAATAAATCCGGAGAAGATAGTCCGGAAACCGCCCGTGCCTTATATTTAGCGGCTGAAGCCGGAAATGCATTGGATTGATCATTTTAAGGAGACGGAACGCATATGAACAAGGGACGAAATCTTGCCATTCTGATGGCCTGCCTATTATCCATTAGTTTATTGGCATTTCTTACCAGACAAATTGATTCTAAACGGACTGCTGTTGTGGATCGGGTTCGCTACATTCAAGAAACAACAGAAGACGGTGTGGTTCGGTACGCGTTTTACTTTGTTGGGGAGCGGGTAATGGAAGGACATTTGTCTCAAGAGGATGACGGTACCCGCCGGATGGAGATTTACGAGCGTATTCCTCCCAGAGCAGAAGAATACGAATTGAAGCCCTACGGTTATACCTATATTATTTCCGGAAGCGATAAGGCGAACAGCCAAGTTTCTTGGGAATATGCGGCAGGATTTGATGCTTCTTTTGAAGAGGAACCTTATGAACGCTTCTCTAAGAAAGTATTTACAACGATGCTTTTTGGGAGCGCTCCGTTGGTATCTATGTCCCAGGCTGTTTTGGTGGCCATTATTGCGGCGTGCGGCGGACTCATTCTGTTCTACGCCGAGGAATTGTGGCATATATGCGGTCGGAAGCGTCCTGAAGAAGATCCTAAGTGGGAGGAACTTACAATTTATAAACGTGTGGGCGGTGGCGTTATGATTGGGGCAGCCGTACTGTTATTAATTTTTGTAATTGTTTAGAGTGGGAGAGCGGTGGAGTTTTATGGAAAATGAGCATAAATACAGCGTATGTTTGCGTAAGATTATAGAGGAAATGCATTTTACCGTACTGTGCTGCGAGGAACAGGTGGATGAAGTTTTTGTATGTAGCCCGGACCTTAATCGATGCGGCTTGGAGTTAACCGGATATTTGGATGGTTTTGCCAATGACCGAATTCAGATGGTGGGGAAGGTGGAAATGCAATACTTGCGGGATTTGCAATTGAAAGACCGCCGGGAGAAGATTGAAGGTTTGTTCTGCATTGGATTCCCTTGCTTGATTATTGCAAGAGGCATCGAACCTTTTCCGGAGCTCTTAGAAATTGCGAAACGGTACAAAATCCCCGTATTGCAAACCCAAGAAATCACCACGTCCATGTACAGTGAATTGAACCGTTTTTTATGTGTTCAGTTGGCGCCTAGAAAGACCGTTCATGCCGGCTTGATTGAAGTGTATGGTGAAGGTGTTTTAATTATGGGCGAAAGTGGCGTGGGAAAGAGTGAAACCGCGCTAGAACTAATTAAAAGAGGACATCGTTTGATCGCTGATGATTTAGTGGAGATTCGCCGAGTGTCTAATAAAACTTTGGTAGGGACTTCACCGGATATTATTCGTCACTTGATTGAGCTTCGAGGGGTAGGTTTTGTGGATGTGA
>JAZRHX010000168.1:0-2512 GCA_045644985.1 Clostridia bacterium
GCATCGGCTTGCCTGCTGTTCCACCCGGCTCACCATCGTCCGAAAAACGCATAAGTTCCGCGTTTTTGCCGATTACAAATGCGTGGCAATTGTGTCTGGCATCCCAATATTTCTTTTTCATTTCTTCTATAAATAAAGGGGCCCCCTGCTCCGTTTCCACCTTGCGAAAGGTAGCAATAAAGCGGGATTTCTTTTCTACAATTTCACCCTCGCCGCCTTCTATTAATACGCGATATGGCATCTTTTGTTTTTCGTCCATTCGTCCACCTCAAGTCCAAAAACTTACTTACTTTTTATCATAAAGTCATACGCTTACAATGTCAAAATTTCTTTTTTCATTTTAGCATAAAGATTAAATTATTTGTGAAGAATTCTTAATATAAACAAAAAACCTTTATTTACTATTTTTTTTTTGATATAATAAAACGAGTAATGTCCAAATGGGACTTACATAGGATTCGCTTAAGCGAAACAGAAAGGTGAATGGATTTATGAATTATGGCAGAAAAGGAGTCCGCAAAAAACAAAAGGCTCTGAATTCAAAATCTATGAAGTGGGGAAAAAAGATAGCGTTCACAACATTCATGGCGCTTTTAATAGGATGCATTTCTTTGGGAATTATTGGAATTTCCGCCGGTATCGGTGTTTTCAACGGAATCATTGCAACTTCACCGGTTATCAACAGTAATGACGTAGCTCCGGTGGGATTCTCAACCTTCGTTTACAACAACGAAGGTACCCAGATAGACAAATTGGTGGCTCAGGATTCCAACCGTATCTATGTAACCTGGGAACAAATTCCCCAGGACATGAAAGATGCTTTTGTTGCCATTGAGGACCAGCGTTTCTACGAGCACAATGGTATCGACCTGACAGGTCTGCTCCGTGCCGGTTATCAGTTTGTCAAGACCGGCGGTGAAGAAACCCAGGGTGCAAGTACCATTACCCAGCAGTTACTAAAAAATACTATCTTCACAAACTGGATGGCTGAAGACAGTATGATTGAAAAAATCGAGCGTAAATTCCAAGAGCAGTATTTGGCAATTGAATTGACCAAAATACTGAGCAAGGATGAAATACTGCTCCGTTATATGAATACCATTAACTTGGGACAAAATACTCTTGGTGTACAGTCTGCATCCCTCAGATATTTTAATAAGGATGTTTCTGAGCTGACCCTGTCCGAATGTGCGGTTATCGCAGGTATTACCCAGAACCCTTCCAAGTACAACCCTATCTCCCGTCCGGAAAAAAATGCGGAGAGACGGGAACGTGTACTGAATAAAATGAAGGAGCTTGGATACATCTCCCAGGCAGAATATGATGAAGCCATTGCCGATGATGTTTATTCCCGTATCCAGACCGTAAATATTGAAATTGGGGAAGACACTGTTACTTCCTATTTTATTGATGCTCTCACCGACGAAGTTTATAACGACCTTCTTGATGCCGGTTATAGCACCACCGCCGCATCCGCCTTGCTTTATAGCGGCGGCTTGCGTATTTACTCTACTCTGGACTCTGAGATTCAAGCCATCTGTGACGAAGAATTCGAAGACCCGGAGAATTTCCCCATTGACACAAAGTGGTATCTGCACTACGCATTAACCACGAAAAAATCCGATGGTGAATACTATAACTACAGTAAGGAAATGATGCAGACTTGGTTCCGCAAATACGTGGACCAGGACTTCAATTTGATTTTTGATTCTCAGGAAGACGCATACGATGCTATCGAATACTATAAATCGGAAATTCTCGAAGAGGGCGAGGAAGTCATTGCCGAAAAAGAATCACTTATCGTACAGCCTCAGATGTCCATGACCATCATGGACCAGAATACCGGTTACGTAGTAGCTATGATTGGTGGCCGCGGTGCCAAGGAAGGTAGCCGTACACTGAACAGGGCAATGGATTCACCCCGTTCCCCCGGTTCCACTTTCAAAGTACTTAGTGCTTACGCACCTGCTTTGGACAATGCTAATCTGACCCTGGCCACCCCCATTAACGATGCACCCTTTGCCTATGACAACGGCGTACTTGTCCGCAACTGGTGGACCGGTGATTATCGTGGAATCAACAGCCTGAGGACAGGTATCGAGGATTCCATGAACGTATCTACTGTAAAATTGCTTACCTGGATCACTCCACAACTTGGCTTTGACTACTTAAATGAATTCGGCTTCACCACTCTTAACCAAGCACAGGACTGCTATCAGGCCATGGCTCTGGGTGGTGTTACCGGTGTTACAAACTATGAAGTAAACGCTGCTTACGCTGCAATCGCAAACGGTGGCACATATATTGAGCCCAAGTTATACACAAAGGTTCTTGATTCCGACGGAAATGTTATTTTAGACAATACCAAATCCAACTCACACCGTGTACTGAAAGAAACCACTGCATTCCTTCTTACAAGT
This sequence comes from Clostridia bacterium, assembly GCA_045644985.1. Classification (GTDB taxonomy): domain Bacteria; phylum Bacillota; class Clostridia; order UBA1212; family UBA1255; genus RGIG9099. Next base: position 2,421 of record JAZRHX010000168.1, read on the forward strand.
GCTATGGAGGACGTAGTGACAAAAGGTACCGGTACTGCCGTTAACTTCGGCGGTATGGCTATTGCCGGTAAAACAAAGTCGGAGGCCAAGCG
>JAZRHX010000169.1:0-1520 GCA_045644985.1 Clostridia bacterium
GAATGTATAGGCTATTCTTTTCATAGTTTCCATTATTTGGGGGTTTGCTGATTTACCATTCAATCTCTCCCGTACCGTTACCGCCACCTGCCGGAGAGCTTTCTATTTCGCCCGAGATTTTACCACGGACAACCACGGCGCATTCGGCCGACAAATCCATATCGGCCACTGCTGTAACAACCGCTTCGCCCAACTTAAGGGCAGTAATCTTACCAGAAGAGTCGACTTTCACGACTACAGTATCACTGCTATGCCATGTGAGTTCTTTGACTGTTGCAAAACTGGGATCGATAAGGACGTGCAACGTGCAAGTGTCTCCTTCGCGAAGATCGAGCGACGACTTATCGAGGGAAATAGACTGGACCTTGAAACCTGTCTCATAATTGATATCCCACACATCGCCATAACAACCGGTCAGCATGGGAAAGAGCAGGAAAGCCCACCAATAAAACAATTGTTTTTTACCCATAATCTTAATACTTATGATTTATACTTTAACTATCACAAAAATTGCAAACACAAATTACGGGCAAATTAACGAGAAAGAGGTTGCACAATTACAAAGTCTGTGTAGCACATTTACAAAAAGTATTGTTCACAACGGTACCGTACAGCAGAAGAGAAAGGAATAAATTAAAAAAAACGCCCATTTCATCGAAGAAACAGGCGTTTTTACTTATTATTTAAGGCTCTCCAAATAGTCGGAAGGCGAAATTCCCTTTAATTTGTGGAAATGTCTCCATGCCGTAGAGCGATGACGGTAACCGGCATCCATAAAGAGATCCTGAATATTGGATTCGGGGCGGCGTCGAAGTTCTTCTGCCACGTAGTCTATACGACGTTTGTAATGTATTCGCTAAAAGTCATTCCCGTGTTACGTTTGAAAGCTTCGCTCACGTAAGTGCGGTTAGAGAAAAGTTGCGTGGTAATGAAGGTCATGTTCAATTCAGGGTTACGCCAACCTTCGTTATCTTCGATGATTTGTACTATCCTTTCCCAAAGTTCATCGCAATGCGAATCCGAGAAAGTTTCTTCTTCTTCCGGAGCAACCGGTTTGTTCGGCGCCGCTACAATCAGGCGTTCGCACAGTTCGTAGTAGGCCACCCCAAAAAAGAATGCCATCCACACCACCTGATGAATCAACACCAAAACATAAGCATGCGAAAACTGTATGAAGAAATGCAATACCCCCAATAAACAGAACCCCAAAGCATAAGCCATGATAAACTTGCGGTCGGCACTACTGCGACGCCAGTCATATGGTACCAGAAAGAGGGAAAAACCATAGGAAAGCATCACCACAAGCGTAAACAGGCGAAACCAAACATTGAATTCACCCAAATGTTGCCATACATCGGCCAGCGTATAAAGAGGAGTATAATCGATGCCCATACAAATACCTATGAACACCAACAGAAGCAAGGGAGCAAAAAGCAAAGTATACACTTTGGCACGACTTACAATGGGACGAATCACCTCCAAAGGATAGAAGAAGAACAACACTTGCACCAAAATAGGTA
>JAZRHX010000170.1:0-2672 GCA_045644985.1 Clostridia bacterium
TGGCTACGATCCGACTTGGGCTTTCATTGCACCGTAATACTCCCGGATACATCTTTCTAAAGATTTCATATCCCCGGCTTCGCAGTACGCCATATTCTCATAGAACTTGAAATAAGGCGTTGTAATCGGCGGAACGGCATCGTTACACAATACGTTTTTGTAGATAGCATTCTTCTGTTCCTGGCTGCACGGCAAGAATAAATACGCCAAAATATTATTATGACGGGTAATATTCTTTCTGCCGCTTTCAAAGCTATCCATAAAAGCGCCTTTCTCCGGCATATAATATTGCTGTATAATTTGTTGTTGGAGTTTCAAGGCCTCTTCCGCATACTGCGTACCGTCGACACCGACTAATTTACAAATCTCACCGTAATATTGCAAAGCTCTGGCAAACAGGACTTGCTCGCCTAAAAGCGCGCCGGTCTTATCCATTTCCGCCCAGTCAATAAAGATCCAATCTCCCGGTTGCTCCCGCATATATCCATCGGGGTCACGACGACCCAAACAATAATCCATCACGGCACAAACTTGGGGATAAATCTGACGGATGAAATCCAAATCGCCAAACGTCTTGTAATAATCGTAAACACCCATGACCCAGTAGAAGGTGTAGTCCATAATCGTGTTCATATGCTGCTTAAAAGGAAGTCCGCCGCCCAGTAAAACAAGCGTGCGTTTCTCCACCTCTTTATCGAAGAACAAATAGTGGTTGACGAATTGACTTTGGTACGCATCTCCGGACCAAACCCATCGGTCCCGTTTAATACCGTCTAAGAAGAACTCCCGGGTATTCAAATGGAAGGTATACGCAGCCGTCTTCCAGACCCAATCCACCACTCCTTCCCCACACTGAAAGGCACCTTTATACGGAAGAGGTAAATATTCATAGTCAGCTTGCACAGTAGCCTTAGGATCATCCACCCATACGTAGCGGAATGCACTGGGAGGAATATCAAACGACCCGTCTGCAACTTTTTGGTGGCAATACTCAATGGTACACCACTTTTTTGCCAAAGCCTCAGGTTTAGATTCACCCAAGCGTACGTGTACGGATTCACCGGATAAATTAGCAATATGCAATTTACAAAAAGTTTCTTTCCCAAAATCAAACAAAACGCCGCCATTAACTTTTTCTTTAGAAATCCACGGCAAAGCTTCGTATATAAAAGGGAACGTTTCGGGAGATTGTTGAATATCATTTAAGGCTTCCCAGCATCCTACGGGATGTCTGTCAATGGTGGTATCATCCACTTCCCAGGTTTCATCACTTTCAATAACGCCATCCACGTAAATACTGGGGAACGAATGATAATTCATTACGCGAATACGCACCATCATCGTACCTGCAGGAAGAGGAATTTCGGTCGTATCTTCTCCATACGTGGGCACATCATCCGGAAGTCCGAAAATCTGCACAACACTTCTTCCTGTTGTGCGAAGACGGAAGAGACCGCCCTGTGTGGTAACACGCTTATAAAACTGTATAACCGGCTCCGGCGGATACAATTTCCAAATAACGGGCAGCCAATCCCCAAATTCCGTTCTTCTTTCGTGTAATTTCAATCCGTGATATCGCTCGAAATCACCAAACTTCCAGATCCACTTTGCCATATGTAAAACCTCCTACCGGATAAACTAAGGCGAATATAACAAAATATAGTCCCTTATTCAAGACTGTTTTTTCGTGATTTTATGAAAATGATTCCGATAATCTTTCGGTGTCATAGACGTAATACCGGCAAAAGCCCGGTTGAAGGATCGAATAGAGTCATAGCCCACATCTTGGGCAATTTCCGTAATCGAACGGTCTGTATTGCGCAGCATACGGCACGCAGCATCCACCCGAAGCGTATTAACGAAGGAGCGAAGAGACATTTTCGTTTGTTGATTCAGCACCTGGGAGATATAACTTTTGTTCATATGCAGTTCCCGTGACAGCATTTCCAAGGATAGTTCTTCGGTAAAATGGGTACAACAATATTCCAATATACTCTTTAAAGCATCTTTCGAATAATTCTTCTTTGGAACCAATTTGATTCTTGTCAGAATTTCTTTCATGGTCAAAATAGCATACGCGCCAATTTCAGAAAGCCAATATGGTTGATCCGCCGCAATCATTTTTTGGAGGTAATATTCAAGCGTAGAGCCATTTTCAACGGGAAATACGTTTTCCTCCGGCAAAAAATCCCGCACCACATTCTCCATCTCCATCAGAATGTGGGGCGGAAGAATCAAAATCCAGAATTTTCCCTGCATAGGCGGCACGTGATAATAATGACTTTGATTCGGGAAAAGAATCAACAAATCCCCTTTCTTTAGTTCATAGGCGCGACCATCGATCACAGCTCGCGCCGTGCCGTATTCCACATAAATCACTTCCAGTTCTTTATGCAAATGCGGAGCAGACCAAAGATCGTCGTCCGTAACAAAGTCTAAAGGCTTTTGCTTTTTCTCGTAAATAATCGCCATAAACATCGCTCCCCTTTTCAATCACGCGGAATACATAAATAGCCCATACTTTGAGGCGGCAGTCTCCATCCTTTTTCATCTTCTTGTACAAACCCACCGGTTGCAACCACGTGCTCCTCACAAACCTGCAAATCTTCCATACTATTGTTAAACAAATATACAATCTTATAGGTTTCCGACTGCGTATGTTTCTCAAAAAT
>JAZRHX010000171.1:0-2403 GCA_045644985.1 Clostridia bacterium
TGGGCAGGTTCTTCTTGGTATTTCATCCGTTACTGTGATCCCAATAATAATGACGAAATGATTTCCAAAGAGGCTATGGATTACTGGCTTCCCGTTGACTGGTATAACGGCGGTATGGAGCATACCACGCTTCACTTGCTGTATTCCAGATTCTGGCATAAGTTCTTGTATGATATTGGTGCTGTGTCTTGTCCGGAGCCTTACGTAAAGAGAACGTCTCACGGTATGATTTTAGGGGAAAATGGCGAGAAGATGTCCAAGTCCCGTGGCAACGTTATCAATCCCGATGACATTGTAAATGAGTTGGGCGCCGATGCCTTCCGTTTGTATGAAATGTTTATGGGTGCCTTCGATCAGGCTATTCCGTGGTCTACGAAGGGCGCTCGCGGTTGTTACCGTTTCTTGGACCGTGTATGGAAACTCCAAGAAATCGTAACCGATGAGGAGGAAATTTCTCAGGCACTGAAAGCAAACGTACACCAGACCATTAAGAAGGTTTCAGAAGACTACGAGCGTATGAAGTTTAACACCGGTATCGCTGCCATGATGGCATTGGTAAACGATATTTACGCAAACGGCTCTCTTTCCAGAGGCGACCTTCGTGCTTTGTTACTTCTTTTGAACCCGGTTGCACCCCATATTACAGAAGAAATGTGGGAAGCTCTCAAGTTGTCTGATAAGATGCTTTATCAGGAAACATGGCCGGAATACGATGAGGCCGCTATGGTGAAGGATGAAATCGAGTTGGCCGTACAGATTTGCGGTAAACTCAAGGGCCGTATCACCGTGCCTACGTCTTATGATAAAGACCAAATTGAAGCGTACGCTTTGGCGGATGAGAAGATTCAGGGTTATATCGACGGTAAGACGGTACGGAAAGTCATCGTTGTACCCGGCAAGATTGTGAACATTGTTGTAGGATAAGAGGAGGAATCTCCATGAATGAGAAGATGACCGTTGCGTCGCTGATTGCCACAGCGCTTGGGGAGCTAGATGGAAGCAACTACGTGAAGTTTTTAGAAACGCCACCGGATCGTAAGATGGGTGATTTAGCATTCCCTTGTTTCCAGTTGGCTAAGACTTTGCGTAAAGCACCGCCCATGATTGCAAAGGATCTTTGCGAGAAAATCGAGGCTGCCGGAACACCGGATTTGGTTGAGCAAGTACAGGTTGCAGGAGGCTATTTGAATTTCTTCTTAAACCGCAAGGCTGTTACCGAAGCCGTTGTAGGTGCCGTTCTAACCCAAAGAGAGGACTATGGCAAATCCGACGAGGGTGCCGGCAAGAAAGTGCTGGTGGAATTTTCTTCTCCCAATATTGCAAAGCCTTTCCACATCGGCCACTTGGTTTCCACGGCTCTTGGTAGTTCCTTGGAGCGTATTTACAAATTCTTAGGTTATGATACGGTAAAGATTAACCATTTAGGCGACTGGGGGACTCAGTTTGGTAAGCTTATCAGCGCTTACAAGCGTTGGGGCAACGAAGAAGCTGTACGCAAGGATCCCATTAACGAGCTTCTCAAGATCTACGTACAGTTCCACAAGGAAGCAGAAACACAGCCGGAACTGGAAGACGAAGCAAGAGCTTACTTCAAGGCTTTGGAAGATGGGAATGAAGAAGTTACCCGTCTTTGGAAGTTCTTTGTGGAAGCCAGCTTGACCGAATTCAACCGGATGTACGATATGCTGGGTATTTCTTTCGACTCTTATGCAGGGGAGAGTTTCTATTCCGATAAGATGCCGGAAGTAGTGGAAATTATGCGCGCCAAGAACATTTTGGAAGAAAGCGACGGCGCTCAGGTAGTTCGTTTTGAAGACGACAATATGCCCCCTTGCATTATCTTAAAGTCTGACGGTTCTACCATTTATGCAACCCGGGATATTGCAGCGGCTGTTTACAGAAAACGCCACTATGACTTCTTTAAGAATATTTACGTAGTAGGCACCCCACAAGCCCTTCACTTTAAGCAAGTATTTGCTTGTTTGGACAAGATGGGCATGGACTGCGCCGACGGATGTGTACACGTAGGTTTTGGCTACGTTCGTTTTCCGGACCGCGTGCTTTCTACCCGTCACGGTGACGTGGTACTTTTAGAAGACGTGCTGAAAGAAGCCGTGGAGAAGACCCGTGAGATTATTTTGCAAAGTGCCACCAGCAAACACGTTGAGGATTTGGATTACGTATCCGAGAAGATCGGTGTAGGTGCTGTGCTGTATGCATTCTTGAAGAACGGCAGAGAGCGAGATATTATTTTTACCTGGAAAGATATGTTACACTTTGAGGGTGAGTGCGGTCCTTACGTGCAGTATGCGTATGCAAGAGGCAAGAGCGTCCTTCGGAAGACCGCCGAAATGGGCATTGATTACAGCGGTGCCGATTTGGGTCTTGCGACTTCGGATGAGG
>JAZRHX010000172.1:0-2511 GCA_045644985.1 Clostridia bacterium
GCGTTCTTGGTGCAACATAATTCTCCTTCCGGATAATGGGAAACTATATCCTCCAGATAAGAAAGCTCCTTTTCTAATGCTTCTTGCATTCTGCACATTTTTTGATACAGTGTATCCCCAAGTAGAATTTCCTGATAAATCATAGAACGTTCTCCTCTCCCCAAGAAAGTGGTTTGATTATTGAATCACAAATTGTTCCATTGTGCAAATGTTTGGGAAATATTTCCCGGAATGTGCGAAAAGAGCACTTTCTTAACTTAATAATTTTGCGCTGGGCACAGGGATGGTTTCTTCGTGGGTCTATGCCCAGAAATTGGAGTGATTATCCGATAAAATGTGGTTTTTTTGACTTTTGAAAGAGATTTTTGGGCATATAGCTGTCTGCAAGTACTTCCCATGCCCAGCCCCTGGGCACAGCTCCCTCAAAAAGTTGACTTCGTGCCCAGCACAAAAAATCAAGCACAAAAATCAAGCAAAAAAATCCGAGAACCTGGAACAAATCCGGATTCTCGGACTGATTTTGGTGGATTATCAGGGACTTGAACCCCGGACCAATCGGTTATGAGCCGACCGCTCTGACCAACTGAGCTAATAATCCGTAACAGCTTATGCAGTATAGCAAAATATCCGGGGGATTGTCAATAGTTTTCTTAATACCTACTTCCGCGGTGCGGCTCCCGGCTCTACCTTGCACCCTCGGTTTCGTTATGGTACAATAAACTGTGTTGTATTATATGTAAGGAAAGGTTTGGGACATTCATGGGTCTGGCAGGCAAGAGAAGAATTTTATATTTGTTATTACTGCTTGTTGTTATACTGCCCACAGAGCTTCTTCTTTGCGCTACATCGGAGGAAGAACCGCTCTTTCAGATGAAGGGGAAAGAAGTTGTGGTTTCTACCGTCAAACAGGAAATCTGGATTCGTTCCGGCCCGGGTTTTTCTTACCCTGTTATTGGCAAGGTTACCCATTGTTCTGAATTAAAGGTATTGGAGAAAGGTATTTGGTACCGTGTTCAAGAAGGCGCGTTGACCGGCTACGTCTATGGGAGTACTTTTAATACAACTGACGAATATATTCCCGGCAGATTGAAAGGGATTATTATTGGCTTGGATCCGGACGGTCAGATGGTGATAGACCTTTCGGAGGAGCCTTTGAACATGTGGGGAAATGCTACGAAACCCAAGATGGACGAACGTGTTTTTGGTGTAAACAGCCAAACTCCGGACTATGAGATTAACATGAAAGTGGTTGAAATTCTGAAGCGAATCCTTGAGCTGGAAGGTGCCCGTGTGGTGGTGACGAAGGATAATCCGGAAACAAATTTAAGCAACGCACAGCGGGCACAGTTGCTTTGCGGTACCGGCGAAGAAAGCTCGGTGGCATGTTATTTGATTCTCCGTATTAGTTGCAACCAAACGGATACGGAAGATACCAGGGGCGTTACGGCACATTTCCAAAAGAATACGTATAAAGTCTATGAAGATTTTGCCCAAAGTGTGGTTTCCAATATTTCAAAAGCGACGGGGATGCCTTCTATTGCAGTATCGAAAGAAGAACAAAATACGTTCTTGAATTGGTGTACAATGCCGGCTATTTCTGTTGAAATTGGTCATTTAACGAATACGCTGGATGAGAAGATATTATTAGATCAACAGTATCAAACTGCAATTGCAGACGGGATACGGGATGCGGTGGTGGATCATTATGTCAACGCCGTGGACTGAAGAACAGCTTCGTGCAATTACAACGGAAGATCGGAATTTGTTGATTGCGGCAGGCGCCGGTTCTGGAAAGACTGCGGTCCTGGTTGCTCGCATCTTACGGCGTATATTAGGAGATGGAACGTCTCCTTGCAACGTAGATAAACTGTTAATTGTTACGTTTACCAAAGCGGCGGCGGCAGAGATGCGGCAGCGCCTTTATGATGCTTTACAGGAGAAACTTTCTAATTCCGATACAGATGAAGCTACCTCTAAAAGAATTTATCTACAGCAAACTCTTTTGTCGAAGGCATATATTACGACCATACACGGATTTTGTAATCATGTGGTGATGGCAAGCAGCAAAGAAAGTGGCATTGATGACGGGTTTAGAATCGGGGATGAAGCGGAGACGTCTCTTTTGCTGAATGAAGCGGCAGCGGAGGTTTGTGAGGCTTTCAGCATAGCGAATCCCGAATTGTATACCGCTTTAATGGATACTTACGGCACGTACAGAAGTGATGAAGGCGTTCTTCAATTGCTGATGGAAATTGTGCAGTTTGCTTCTGCTTTCCCGGAGCCTAAGGCGTGGATATTGGCGCATACCGCCGCTTTCTCAAAAGGTGAAATGACGGAGAAGTCTGATTTTGGAACAACCGTATGGGGCAGAATCTTGCTTCGCAATATGGCCCTTCAAATGGAAGCGTTGACCCTTGCGGTACAACAACTTTTGGATATTGCTACATTGTACCAAGCCACCCCCTACATAGCAACATTAGAAGGAGATGTGGCTCAATTTGGACGTGTTAT
>JAZRHX010000173.1:0-1664 GCA_045644985.1 Clostridia bacterium
CGGGAAAATTGATGTGGAGGAGATCGACGACTTCATCTACATACAAGAGGAACTGGAACGAATCTCCATCACAGTAGAAACCCTGCAGCTGTGGACAGAGAGGATGCTGGCCAACGGCATCATCGACCAGGAGGCCTACCAAGCCAAAAAGAAAAAATAAAACGACACCTTGGATCAACAATCCAAGGTGTCGTGTTATTTTACAGCAATTTCAAAAACTGGTACGGTACAGAGGAATCACATTGATGACCGGTTCCTCATAAGGGTGTACAGCCTTGACCGCCTCTACAGTCTTGTCCACGTGTTCCGTTTTGCATGTAACCTCTACCTTTAACTCAGGTTCCGAACTAATTTCGCCCTGGGTGCCCAGATAAGGATTGGTGCCATCCAAAGGACGCCAACAGCCGATGACCGGACTGTAGGACAAGCAGCAGTCGTAATTACCGATGTGTCCTGCATCCACTTCCCACAGGGCTTTCTGCAGAACAGCCAGGTGGGTCTCGGGAATAAAAATCTCCAGCTTGCAGTAGGCAAAGTCCATTGTAATCCCTCCTATCCTTTCGATATTACCACGTTAATCTAAGAGTTTTCTGAATCGTTTCGGATTTGATTTCGTTTCCTTGGCTGACTCATTTCTGGTCATTCATCAACTCTCCCAAGGTCGTTTCGCCCCAACTATAATTCGTTAGATAGCTTCCCTTGAAAAGCTGTGAGTATTCCTCTTTGCCGGAAAGATACTGATACAAATCACACGCCACTGTATCCGTTACGATACGGCGCTTTCCGTCTACGGACTCAACAATATTTATAATTCCGTATTCCTCCAGCGTGCTTTTGAGGCGTAGGGCAACCTTACGGTATCTTGAGAGCGTCAATGTATTGACCGGTTCATCCTCCCACAAGAAGGTGATGGCTTCTTCCGAAGTGACATATCCGCCTTTGCGATCAACAAGCAGCGCAAACAGTTCCTTGGACTTCTTATTGCGGAAGGCAATTGGCGTGTCACCTACGAACACATCAAAATATCCGAACGTACGGATGGATATGGCACGATTCTCGGACAGCAGGTGTTTCTTGTCCGTCGAACTGCCTTCTACGTTATAGAGCATAACATAGCGCGAAGTATTAGCATTCGGTTCCTTTTCTGAACAGATTGCTTTGATTTTACGCTCGGACTCAGATTGATAGTCAAAATACGTAAACTCCGCTTCTCCCGTCCGTAATAGCTCTGCAAACGCTTCATACGCCACACCGCTGTATGCTACAAAGCTTTCCAGGGGGGTAAATCGCTCTGTAAGAGGAAGCCATTCCTCCTTGGTATACCCAAAGTACTCACAGACATTTTCGGTTGCGTATAGAGGCTTGACCAGACCTTCCGGAGAAACTTCAAAGGCTGCAATGCCTTCAGAGAACTGCATAACCAAATCACGCATTTGCCCTTTCAAGCAATCGTTTTCAGCCTTCAATCCTACGTTGTCCGCATTCTCTACCGTCTCACGGCAGCAATAAAAACTCACAGACTCATCCACTTTGATAAACACACCCATATATTGCTTCATGCTATGATCGGTAGAGCGGGCTGCATACGCAATTTGCGGCGGCTTACCATCAACGCCGGACAGTCTCTTTTGACAGAAATCCCGAAAGAATCGACAAACGTCATC
>JAZRHX010000174.1:0-1524 GCA_045644985.1 Clostridia bacterium
TACCAACGGAGCGCACTTTGCACGACGGCCACCGAAGATAATTGCGGAAATCGGAACGCCGGCACCCTTATCGAACTCGTCAGAGATGCAGGGGCAGTTCTTTGCCGGTGCAGTAAATCTGGAGTTGGGGTGAGCTGCACAGGTAGACTTATCAGCCTTATTGAACTTAGCAGGATCCCAAGGATTACCCTTCCAATCAAGTGCATTCTCAGGGAGATTCTTGTTAAGACCTTCCCACCAAACGGTATTATCATCAAGATCCAAAGCAACGTTTGTGAAGATGGTGTTCTTCTTGGTGCTCTCCAAGGCGTTAAAGTTGGAGTGCTCATTGGTTCCCGGTGCCACACCGAAGAAACCGTTCTCAGGGTTGATGGCGTACAAACGACCATCAGGACCGATCTTCATCCAAGCGATATCGTCACCAACAGTCCAGATCTTGTAGCCTTTCTTCTTCAGGTACTCCGGAGGAATTAACATAGCCAGGTTGGTCTTACCGCAAGCAGACGGGAAAGCAGCTGCGATGTAAGTAACTTTGCCTTCGGGATTCTCAAGACCTAAGATAAGCATATGCTCAGCCATCCAGCCTTCTTTCCAACCCTGGAAGGAAGCGATACGAAGTGCAAAGCACTTCTTGCCCAGCAATACGTTTCCGCCGTAAGCAGAATTTACAGAAATAATGGTGTTGTCCTCGGGGAAGTGGCAGATATAACGCTTCTCGGGATCAACATCGCACTTACAGTGAAGTCCGCGTACCCAGTCGTTGCTGTCGCCAAGAACCTTCAATACCTCTGTGCCCACACGGGTCATAATTGCCATGTTGAGTACTACGTAGATAGAGTCAGTTACTTCGATACCGGCCTTCGCAATAGGAGAGCCGATAGGGCCCATGGAGTAAGGAATAACGTACATTGTACGGCCTTTGTAAGAACCGCGGGCAATATCATACAGCTTCTTATACATTTCCTGGGGATCGCACCAGTTGTTGGTGGGGCCTGCAACTTCTTTCGTCTTTGCGCAGATGAAGGTACGGTCCTCTACACGAGCTACGTCGTTGGGCTTTGTTCTGTGCAGATAACAGCCAGGGAGCTTATCTTGGTTTAATTTAATCATCTCGCCGGTTGCAACTGCCTCTTTACGCAGTTCTTCCAACTGAGCTTCGCTGCCGTCAATCCAGACAATCTTATCCGGACATACGAGCGCTTTCACTTCGTCAAGCCATGCAAGAATGGTTTTGTTCGTCGTCATAAGCGTTTACACTCCTCAATCATAAATTTATACATCCTCCATTATACCAATGATTGGGGGTAAAATACAAGCGTTTTGTTAAAAAAACTAGGTATTTGCAGAAAATTCACAGAGTTGTGTTCAAGAACTGCTGGATTTTCTGTTCCACGTCCGCCGCAGAAAGCGGATGATCGCCGGTTTCCCATGTAAGAATTAAATTTTGCTCCGGGATGATACCGTGGGCAAGATATAAGTTCAATTTATCCAGAAAAGGAAGTCGGATCGTAGCCATGTCGTTCT
>JAZRHX010000175.1:0-4306 GCA_045644985.1 Clostridia bacterium
GGATAGGCCAATCCATGGACCTTCTGAAATCCGAGCAAGTCCGCCATGCACCAATATTCGATTCTGCCCTTGAAGAGGCATGCAATCCCCCACGGTTCCTAAAGCAACTAAAGGAAGATACATCTCGATTTCGTCACAAAGGCCAATACAAATCCCCAGTGCCCGTATCAAGGTATACGCCACACCCACACCCGCTAAATCTTTAAATCGAAAACCACTTTCCGGCAAGTGGGGATTTAAAAGAGCGATACACGTAGGGAGCACTTGAGGACACTGATGATGGTCTGTGACAATTAAATCGATGGAGAGCTCCTTAGCCCGAAGTGCCGCTTGGTTTGCCGCGATGCCATTATCCACCGTAATAATTAAAGAGGTCCCCTGTGCTTTTAGCGTTTCCACTGCAGCGGGAGAAATGCCATATCCCTCTTTAAAACGGTCCGGAATATAATAATCCACATTTGCCTGAAGAAAATATCGCAAAAAGTGAACCAGTAATGCGGTGGCCGTGATGCCGTCTGCATCATAGTCCCCAAAAACCGTAATGTGTTCATCTGTATCGGTGGCCACCAAAATACGCTCTACAATTTCTCCCATTTGGGGAATTTGGGTAGGATTTTCCAAATATACACAAGAAGGATTCAAATAAGCTTCTTGCGTTTCCGGTAGAACACCCCGATTTCGAAGAAGTTCTTCAAACGAAAACGCCCATTGCTCTCTTCTAATCAGCCATTGTTTATTAAACACGCTTGTTCCCCTCCACTATTTGCAAACGCTTCCGCCAAAATCAAACCAGAAAGTAGTTTCTCCCCCGGCGATACTGCGCACAGATATTCCAACACCGTGGCGAATCGCGATTTGTTTTGAAATTGCCAGACCTAACCCGGTTCCATCCTTGTTGGCCTCCGATCTGGATTTGTAAAAACGTTCAAAAATATACGGCAATTCTTCTTCCGGAATGCCATCCCCCGTATTTGTAATAGAAACGCGCCCATGGGAGAATACCACCCTGACAGGGTGCGTTTTCTCTGAGGTAAATTTAATGGCATTATCTAACACAATTAAAAGCATCTGACGAATGCGATCATAATCTCCCCGATAGGCAAACTCTACAGAATCATATTCAAAGTTTATAGTAATTTCCTTCGTATCTGCCACTCTTCTGCTGCTTCGCACCGCATCGTTTACACAATCATATAAATTAAAATCATCCATATTCATGCTAAAACCCGCATTCTGCAGTCTGGAAAGATCCAATAAATCATTCACCAGTCGCTGCATATATACGCTTTCTCGAAGCAATTCCTGATGATATCGTTCCACCATCTGTGGATCGGTCACCACGTGGTCACAAAGAGCTTCTAAAGAGCCGCGCATAACCGTTACAGGCGTGCGCAATTCGTGAGAGATATTGCCCACAAATTCTTGTCTGAGTTGCATCAAATTCGCACTTTCTTCATTGGCCTTCTGCAATTTCAGCCCCATATCATCAATGGTTTTGGCAAGCATACCGATTTCGTCTTGACTGTGCACCAACGTTTGCGCACCGTAATCTCCTTCGGAAATTAAAAGTGCGGTCTGATTAATTTGAAGTAAAGGTCTGGTAAAACGGCGCACAATGAGTACCAAACAACCACAGCCAATTAACAAAGCTGCCAACATACTGAGTAAGAGAATGCCCAAGCCGCCCCAAAGCGCTTTTGAAATAGCCGCCGTCGAATTGTGAATAAGTACGACACCCATAACAGACCGGTCTTCCCGAAGAATCGGAACCCCTACGGTCAAAGTTCGCTCCCCCATAACTTTACTGAATCCGGTAGTATTGCCTTCCATCCCACGATAAATCGTTTGAATAAAGTTCCGTAAGGATTCCGGCAAATGGGAGAAGTCCGTATCGCTGTAATTATTCTTACCGTCAGGAGACATAAGTAACATATCAAAGCCAGATGCTTTGCCGCTGCTATCCGGTGCAATCATCCAAACGGCTGAATCTGTTAAGCCGGATACCAAACGGCCGAACGTTTCTCGTGTCAAATGAAATTCTCCACCCGTATGATTTCCAAAGCTATCTGTACCTGAGGACGCATCCGCCTTTCCTCCAATAATAATAGACCCTTGGTGCCTCGCCAGCGCTGTCATCATATCCCGAATACTGTAGGCTGTCTTCTCCATACTCTGTGTATACATTTCTTCTGCATGCTGACGAAACAGCAGAGAGAAAGCAACCCCTACCACAATCACAAAAATGAGAAGTGTAAGAACTAGATATACGGCCATCTTGCCCGCAATACCAAATTTGAATTTCCTATTCATGAACGCCAAGTGTCCTTTTCGTTTAGTTAACGTTTTTGCTTATTTCTCTGCGAACTTGTACCCTACACCCCAAATGGTCTGGATTTCCCAGTGGTCGTGAGGATATTCATCTAATTTAGAACGAAGCCGTTTAATATGGGAGTCCACGGTTCTGCTGTCTCCGTAGAAATCAAATCCCCACAACTTGTCCAGCAAAACATCCCTAGAAAATACTTTGTTCATATTGGTTGCAAGCGTCCAAAGAATTTCAATTTCTTTCTTGGTCAACCGTACCGGATTTTCGTCGATTTCCACCACGTAATTCTCTAAATTCACGGTCAAGTTATCGCAGGTGAAAATCTTATTATTGGCGGATGCCACGTGCACTCTTCTCAGCACAGCGCGAGCACGTGCCATAACTTCTGCATTGGAAAAAGGCTTTACAATATAGTCATCCGCGCCGATATCCAATCCCATAATTTTCTCAAAATCCTCACCACGAGCCGTAATCATGATAATGGGCACATTGGATTCTCTTCGAATTTCTTTGCAAATTTCGAATCCGTCTCTCCTTGGCATCATGACGTCCAGCAAAACAATATCCGGGCGAAACGTTTCAAACTGAATCATGGTCTCATCCCCGTCGTGAGCAATCGCCACCACGTAACCTTCCTTCTTGGCATACTCAGCCAATACAGAAGTAATTTGCTTATTATCATCTGCAATTAACATCTTTGTAGGTTCCATCCTATACGCCTCCTTCAATATATATCATCCTACACGACTTGTGTGGAGAAATCATGTCCGTTTATTGTCATTCAAAGGGAATCAAACAACGATAACTGATTGCTTTCCGGAAGCCCTTCAAAACAACCTTCTGCCCGAAGTACTTCGATAACCGCTTTGTTCGTTCCCGTACTCATCTGGAAATCTTCTACAGATATAAACCGCTCACCCAGCGCTTTCCTTCGATCGCGTTCTTTTGCAATACTCAATGCCGCAGATTCACCCACACCTTGTAAGGATGCAATCGGTGGTCGAATACCCTCCGGCGTAGGTCTAAAATATTTCGCATCGGACTCGTAGATATCTATAGGCAAGAAAGAAAGTCCGCGCGCATATAGTTCCACCAACAGGTAATAAATAGCTGCCTGGCTTTTATCTTTCGCTGACAGTTCTCCGTCTCCTTTCCCCGAGCCACCCTCGTCATCTTCTACGTCCGAAAGCGAAACCGCATTCTTACCGATCAAATTCATCAAAGTCATCTTGCCGTATGCTTTATCCAAACCGTGAATCATATTGGCAGCATCGAAATCATCGATTTTCAAAGAGAAGCGAGCTGCATAATAAGCCGCAGGCTGATACACCTTAAACCATGCAATACGAAGGGACAAGATCACGTAAGCAACCGCGTGAGCCTTGGGGAACATATATTTAATCTTATTGCAAGACTCAATATACCATTCCGGTACCTTATGTGCCCGCATTTCCGCCTCCCAATCCGGTGTCAAGCCTTTGCCCTTTCTAACCTTCTCCATAATATCAAAGGACATTTTCTTATCTAATCCCATATTGATTAGATATAACATAATATCATCTCGGCAACAAATGGCCTCTGACAAGGTACAAATTCCATCTTGAATCAGGGTTTGTGCATTTCCCGTCCATACGTCGGTACCGTGAGATAAGCCGGCAATACGAACCAACTCAGAGAACTTGGTAGGTCTTGTTTCCGTAAGCATCTTCATTACAAAGTTGGTGCCCATTTCCGGAATACCCAAAGTACCCAGTTGTACGTCAATCTTTACCTTATTCATATCCATATTCAAAGCATCCGGTGAGTTGAAAATGGACAACATATGGTCATCATTAATATCTACGTTCAAACTATCAATCCCGGTAAATTCCTCCAACAATTTCAGCATTGCAGGACCTTCGTGTCCCAGAATATCCAGCTTAAGAAGCGTATCATGAAGGTACTTAAACTCAAAGTGCGTAGTAATGGTATCTGAATCCA
>JAZRHX010000176.1:0-3552 GCA_045644985.1 Clostridia bacterium
CAGAAGTGCACGTGGGGGATATTATAGAGATTGGATTTGGTTCCGGAAAGACGAAGTTTGAAATTCTTCGGGTTTCGGAAACCGTTCGAAAAGATGATGCGAAAGAAATGTATCGGTTGATAGCCGAATAATAGAAAGTAGAGGGATACGCATGAATAAGAAGAAATGGATTGCCCTAATTGTTGCTTGCTTGATGGTCGTGGCTGTTTTGGCAGGTTGCAACGGTACGAAAGAGAAATACGCAGCAAAAGTAAATGGTATGGCGGTAACGCGTCCTATTTTTGTTACGCTGTTTAATGTAGAACTCTCTATGCTGTATGCAGAGGACGAAACGTGCCTTCCTTTTGAACAGTTGGGTACTGATGCGTTCTACAAGGCGCTGAAGGAAACGAAGAATAAAGAAGGTAAGACCTATTTTGACCAATTGGCGGAAAGTACTTTGGACTCCTGTCAAAAGTTTGTAATTAACTTACAAATGGCACAAAAAGATAAGAGTTGGCCTTCCAAGAAAGATCTTCAGAAAGATAAAGACAATATGCGTGCAGAACTTGAGCAGGCTGTTTCTTATTATGGTGCGGAAGATGCGGATCAGCTTTGTATTATGACAGAAGGCATCCCTTTGGAGGATTATTTGGAATACTACGCTCTAAGTGGTGCATTGGACGAGTTTAATAACGACAAAATGGAGAAATTTAAGATCGACGAGGCGGATTTGCGAGAATTCTATGATGCCCACGAGGATCTTTACAAAGATTTGAGCGTAAGAACGGTTCGTGTCCGCCACAGTTTATTCCTTACAGAGGAATTGAATGACACCGAGAAAGCAACGCTAAAGACGAAAGTAGATGGTTATATCACGGCGTACAATAACGGCACCATGACGATGGATGAAATTGTCGCTTTGTCGGAAGATCCCGGTGTTAAAGAGAATGACGGATATTACGATGTAACCGAGAACGCAAGTTTTGTGGAAGAATTCTTGGATTGGGCAGTTTCAAGAGAAACGGTATCCGATGAGATTGAAGTGATTGAAACTGACTACGGCTACCATGTGATGCAATGCGTCAAAATTTGGACACCTGATTTTGAAGATGCTTCTGTTAAAGACGTAGTTAAGGTGGATTTTAAAGCGGATCTCTTAGATAAAGAGTTGACGGATTTAGCAACAGAGAAGAAGAACGCAATTAAGAATCGAAATAACAAAGTGATTGATTCTTTTATTAAACAGGCTGTAACCGGTGCATTTGAAGGATCTAAGGCACTTGAGCAACCTACGCCCAAACCGAAGGACGAAGCGGCTTCTGAGACGTATGTGGCTACTTTAGGTGCGGATAAATTATGGTCTGCAGACTACGGTTACTTCTTTAGTAAAGCGGTTTCGGAAATTATTTCTGAAGACTTTACTATAGATAATACACTTTCCGAGAAGGAACAGTATGATCAGCTGGTGGCTTTCTTGAATGGTTCCTACAAAGATTCCGGGAAGACTTATTTGGAATATTGCAAAGAAAGAGCATTGGAGCTTCAGATGCAATTTATTATCACGTACAATAAAGCAATCGAAGCGGGCAATGCGCTTACTGACGAGCGGATTGAAGAATTGAATAGCGAGATTGACTCTCTAATTGATCAGTATTTATCTTATTATGGCAGCAGTTTTGGGGTTTCTACCCGGGATGAGATGATGGATTATATGATGGGCATGAACGTTAACGAGTATAAACGTTTTAATCTTCTTCAAACCATTGTCAGTGAGTTTGCTGATGCCAAGATGAAAGAAATGAAGCCCTCCGGTGATGTGTTAAAAGCCTACTATAATGCTAATAAAGATAGTTATCGTACCGTGACGGTTCGTCATATCTTCTTATCCTTGGTGGATAAGGATGGCAACGCGGTTTCTACAGATAAGAAAGCAGAAATTACAGCAATTGCGAATCAGCTAATTCAAAAGATTAAAGACGGAGACAGCGCCGACCTGCTTGTTGAAGTTTGGTCTGAAGACGAGAATGCACAGTATGACTTGGGTCTTGTGGATCTTTTGAAGGGAAGCACAACGCTGGATGCTGATATTGTTACGTGGGCGATGAACCAAGCAAAGATTGGTAAGGATACGGTGAAATTGTTTGAAACAAAATCCGGATACGAAATTGTGCTTGTTGAAGGTATTTTGGAGTATGATGCACAACAGGGCATTGCGGCTTCGGAAGATTTAACCGCGGATAGCATGAAATCTACCGTAGAATCCAGTTACAAGAATGAACAATTCCAGAAATTGGTCGATGAATACGTGGCTGCCTCTACGTTGTCGGTAGAGAATATTAACCAAGAGTTGATTGATATGGCAGTGGAATCTTATTTGACTTATGAGGCTTCTGAAGAAGAGGGCGAAGATTCATCTAAATCATAATCACTTATAGAAGGAATATGGAATTATGGCTCAGACAGAGAAAACACAAATGCGCCGTTTGCTCAGTTTAACCCGCAAAGCGGTACAGGAGTATAACTTGATTCAAGAAGGAGATCGGGTCTGTGTGGGTCTGTCCGGCGGAAAGGACAGCATGACACTTCTTGCTGTCCTTGTTCAGTTGCAGCGGTTTTATCCGAAGAAATTTGAATTAAAGGCAGTTCATGTATCCTTGGGATTTGAGGACATGGATCTTACCCCTATGCAGGAATTTTGTCGGCGACTTAACGTTCCTTTAGAAATTGCCGATGCCCAGATTGCGAAGATTGTTTTTGACATACGTAAAGAACCAAACCCCTGTGCCTTATGTGCTAATTTACGAAGAGGTGCTGTAAATGACTACGCAGGGCGTATGGGGTGCAACGTGGTGGCACTTGCCCATCATCGGGACGACATTATAGAAACTGCTTTGATGAGTTTGTTTTTTGAAGGTCGCTTCTATTGCTTTGAACCAAAGACCTGGTTGGATCGTGCAGGAGTGCGGGTGATACGGCCGTTCCTCTATTTAGAAGAGAAAGAAATTAAGCGGTATCAGGCACTGGCAGAGATGCCGGTGATCCATAATCCTTGTCCCATGGACCGAGAAAGTGAACGGGCTCGGGTCAAAAACCTTTTGAATGAACTTCCCTATGATAAAGAAATGCTCCGCACCAATATTTTTGGCGCTGTAAAGCGAGGTGTTTGGCAACCGCCGGAATGTCCGCCGGCACCGAGAAAGAAAAAGTGATTGCAATTCGTAAAGTATTGGTAGCGCTGGCGCTTTTTTAGAAATATTGCGAATTTGTACCACCATTATCGGAAAAACAAGGCACTTTTTTGAATATTTTTGTGTTTGTGCCATTTCGACCTGGATTTTTGCCGTGAAAAAGGAACATATTACAACTTTTTGCAAAAAAGCGCCAACCCACTAAAACGGCAGGTAATTCATTTAACATCTGGATGACGCTACTTTATGAATCAAAGAAAAAGTGAAAAAAGGGGTTGACTTTTTCCAACAGCTGTCGTACAATGTTGTTCGTTGTCCGCGAAATGCGGATGATTATGCGCCCGTAGCTCAACTGGATAGAGCGTCTGGCTACGGACCAGAA
>JAZRHX010000177.1:0-4019 GCA_045644985.1 Clostridia bacterium
CTAAGACCGCTTGGCTCCGACTTCCTCCTGGGATATTCAAACTTATGCAATGTTTGGGGAGAATATAATGGGCACTTTGTATGCCATTAGTACGGACGCTAAATTCGATGTATTAAGCACGCCGGAAGATCAAGTGGCGCAAATCAAAACGATGATTAAGGAAGTTATGCGGGGAAGATAAATTTCTTCTTGGACAAATGTTTTTAATGCAAACTGGGCACCGCAGGACATTTTTGGTAGTTATATGCCCAGTACATCTTTTTTTGAAAATCAAAAATTGAGCGGATGCTTCGTTTTGTTGAGAAGATTGAGGGGACAAAATAACCGTAAAGGTAAGCACAGCAAAAAAAGTTACCGGAAGATCACTTCCGGTAGCTTTTTTGTTTCTTTACAGGATCGATCGATCCAAAGTTATGCGGCAGCCGTTTATTTCATTTTCTTCTTACGAATCAGTACAATCGCAGTTACAACGCCCGCAACAACGACTGCGCCACCTCCGCCGATGATTCCCCAAACGTATCCGGGAAGACCGGAAGTTACATTTTCTCCTTCTTCTCCTTCTTCCTTGTCAGTGTCAGGTGTAGCCGTGGATGGAATCTCTGTTTCGGAAATATCCGGCGTCGTCGTTTCTTCAGGTGCCGGAGTTGCCTTGGAATCCGGCGTTACACCGGGTGCTACTGTGCTGCTAAAGGAGAACATAAACCGTCCTCCCGGGGCAACATCTCCATACAGGTAGTAGTCCATAATATCGCCACTGTCTTTTGTGGTGCCATCTTTCCGAGTGTTGTCTGCCCACTTGAAATTGAACGCAACTTTATTTGTACCGGACAGACCTAAAGCACTTCGAGGAACCGCAAGTTGCAAACGATTTCCCTTCACAGTAAACTTCGCGGTGCCTACTTTCGTGAAGTTCCAACCGCCGGTAGACTTCTCAATTGTAGCATCGGAACCGGAAGGAGACGTGCGATTAATAATGTATTCGAATCCTTCCCAATTCTTGGAGACGCCGGTTGTATCTGTATCAATCAATAAGCGCATCCATGCCGGATCCGTTGGTGCAGTTAAGTTATCCTTTGTTTGTACCATAAAGTAAATATAGTCTTTATCATATGCCACTTTAGACGTCACAATATCGTTGCGCATTGTGTTCGTATTATACTTAAGGCCTTTGTAGCCGGACGTACTGCGCTTCTTTGTGCTTCCTGTATAGTGATTAAAGGATAACTTCACATCGGCCCATTGATCGCCGGTGCTGTTAATATCAATTGCTTTGGCTACGTTGGAAGCGGCTGTAACTGTTTCCGGTTTACTGACACCTTTAAATTTACGGATATTGCTTACTAATTGATAATAAAAATTATCTTTTAAAATGCCCGAGGAGGGTTCAATATCCCGGCTGAATTCATCATTAAAGTTGTCGGAGAAACCATTGGGGGATTTCGCCGTTCCCCATTCCTTCATACGCTGACAAACGTATTCGTTCCAACCTGTAACAAAGATAAAGTCCGGATCTACCTTTAAAGCATAATCCCATTGTTGTTGAAAGTTGAGACCGTATACGTAAGCATCTTTCGTATCTTTGTTAATAGTAACTTTCTTGTTTTGATAGGTGTAACTGTAAGAATAATTGCCCTTGGCATAGCCACGACCATAGACGCCGCCTCGGTAGTCGTTCATAGCAACCAAACCGTGCTGACTGGCATTCTGTGCAGTGCTAACACACATTTGTTCTACGGAACCGTCTGCGCGCACCCCGTACTTCGTCTGGGGATATACAGAACACCAACCCCATGCCTTATCTGCATATGAGGTATTTCCAAAGAAATAAGTAGGTTCATTTCGGCGGAAAGTGAAGAAGTTCTTAATGGCCTTCTCTTCGGCATTCTTTTCATTCAGTTGCGCGTAGCGCGCCATCAGTAAAGGCTTTCCTTCCCAATAAAACCATAAATCTTTATACTCTCCGTCTTTGTAAATATCGTCATAAATTGCTTTCAACTGTTCGGTAGAATCGTTGTTGTTGTGCAAACTGAGTACAAAGGAAATCTTGGGTACATTCACACCGTCATTCTTTGCGCGTTGAAATTCTCTGAATACTACCTGATAAGAAGTTTTGAAAAGCTCATTTGCTCCTCCGTTAGAGCAGTCAAAAAAGATTACGTCTACCCCTGCGTCCGCTAATAATTCCGCTTGTTTTCTCAACACATATCGGTCGGATGTTTTGTAATATCCGAAGAGGGGTTCGTTCCAAAAGAACGGTTTCTGAAGGGTATCTGCGCCGCCCCATGCAACATGGTCCGGATCGTTCTTAGCTTCCGGATTCTTGCTGATAATTTGAGAAATATTTCTCGCTTCATAGCGATCTCCCCAATAATCATGCCAATGCCAGAAGAAAACACCTACATATTTATCTTTCTGTGTTCCCCCCACTTCGTTGTAGCTGCTGACAGTGCGGCCAAGCCCATCTACAGCAACCCAAGTATCCGGCTTTACCGAGCCTACCGTTACTATAGAAGTCTGTGCAGCGGTAGGCACCGGTGCGGTCAATACCGCCGACAAACAAATCGCAAATAAAAATAACAATGATAATAGTCTCTTGTAATTCATAAGAACCTCCCATAATCCTATCTGGCCAGGATTTCCCTGTTTGTATCTGTGAAAATAGTTTACTATTTTTAAAACCGTTTGTCTTTGTCTTTATCTGCTAATGCCTTGCGTTTCTCTGCAAATCAATCTATTTTATAGCCCAATAGATTTTTCAGCTTCTTTTTATATTCGCTGGGAGAAATCCCTGCATACTGTTTGAACACTTTGCTGAAATATTCCAAACCGGAGAATCCCAGCAATTCTGAAATCTGTGTTAGAGAGTAACGATTCTCCCGAATCAGATCTTTTGCGCGCTCTGTTTTGGCTTGATTAATAAATTCAACTACAGAATAACCGGTAGATTTCTTGATGTGAGTACAAATATACGTTTTACTGTAATGAAATTCTTTGCACAAATCTTCGATGGTGATCTTTCGATGGAGATTCTTTAACAAGTACGCCCTCACGGATGCAATAAGATTCTCCGGATTTACTTCTTTCTCTGATAGAAGAGAAAGGGTAGGGTTTTGTGCATTTTGTAGATGTGCTTTGCGCATAATCATAATCAATAGCTCCTCCATATATAGTTTGATTAATTGGCGGGTACCGATTAAAGTGGAGCGTTTGGCTTGGATGGCGGGAATATCCTTATCAATGATGGGTAGGTAAAATGCATTTCTGCACTCTCGCGTTATTTTTGATAAAATTCCCCGTAATTCGCCTGTTACTTGAATCATTTCATCGGGAATTGCCTTCATAGCTTCCGAGGCACAGGCAAAGGAGATAATTAATACATTAAAGTTCTGGTTGGGCGTGCCGTATAAAGCGTGAAAAGTATTGGGTTTATGGAAGTAAATATTGCCTGTCTTCATATGCAAGGTTCTGCCGCTGTTGAATAATTTACATTCACCTTTATCCACATATACAAACTCCCAAAAATTGTGAGATTCTCCTTCGAATTGATAATCTCCGCTAAATTCATAATAGAAAACCGTAATAATCTTTGAGATGTCTACGATGGTCTTTAACTGGAAACTGGGTCTTCGGGATGGGATGTGATTCACGGTAGGGCACCTCCTTTTGTATCGTGTTTACAACATAGCATAGATTTATCAAATAGTCAAATTGAACATTTCGCTGTGAACGATTTTACAAAAATGGAGAACGATATTCCATTGAATCTGTGGGAGGTGAAATGATACTCTATATGCATAAAGAACAAATTGCACGGAGGGATTCTTATGTTGAAAGTTGCCATGATTGGTTTTGGGGGAATTGCCCAGGCACACCGTTATGCTTATTGGGACTGTAACCGAAGGGGTCTTCCTATTCAGTTGGTAGCTGCCTGCGATACAGATTTGGAGAAATTTAAGACGATTACAAAAATTAATCTTCCGTCCAAAGGGGAGATTGTAAATGAATTGCCTTTCGGCCAG
>JAZRHX010000178.1:0-3564 GCA_045644985.1 Clostridia bacterium
CTACGATCCGACTTTCACTAGGTATCGGTGAACCTGATTTTGTTACCCCTTGGCATATTCGCAATAACGGAATTATGGCTTTAGAAAAGGGACGTACACAGTACACATCCAATGCAGGTCTTGCAGAACTTAGGGCAGAAATCGCACGTTATATGAAGCGAAGATTTTTACTGGATTATAATGAGGAGAACGGTGTTTTGGTCACTGTGGGTGGATCGGAAGCTATTGATTTGTGTATGCGTGCGTTTATTTCACCGGGCGACGAAGTAATTATTCCCCTCCCAAGCTTTGTTTGCTATGGTCCGTTAGCAGAACTTGCAGGTGCAACACCAATTTACATAGAAATGAAAGCAGAAGATCATTTTAAATTGACACCGAATGCCCTTCGCAATGCAATTTCGCCTAAGACAAAATTATTGGTACTCCCCTTTCCAAACAATCCCACTGGTTCCATTATGACCCGGGAAGAATTAACGGAAATTGCAGAAATATTAAAAAATACAAATATAATCGTTATATCTGATGAAATCTATGGAGAATTAAATTACAGCAATGAACGTCACGTTTCTATCGCTGAAATCCCCGGTATGAAAGAACGTACAATTATTGTAAGTGGCTTTTCAAAAGCCTACGCTATGACCGGATGGCGTTTAGGCTATGCTTGTGCAGAACCGGAAATTATTACATATTTGACAAAATTACATCAGTACGCAATCATGTGTGCACCTACTATGAGTCAATTTGCAGCGATCGATGCATTGCAAAACGGTGATTCCGATATTGAAGCTATGCGTAAAGAATATAACTATCGACGAAGATTGATTGTTGATGGGTTTAATTGCTTAGGACTTTCTTGTTTTGAGCCTTTAGGCGCATTCTATTGTTTCCCTTCCATTCAAAAAACAGGAATGACGTCCGATGAATTTTGCTCAAAACTGTTAATGGAACAAAAGGTGGCGGTGGTTCCCGGAAACGCCTTCGGCGCGTGTGGAGAAGGTTTTATTCGTGTTTCGTATGCCTATTCAATTGATCATATAAAACAGGCACTTCGTGCAATTGAAGAATTTTTAAAGGAGCATCATATCTTATGAAATGGATTTCTGCAAAAACCAAAGGATTGATTGATTCTTCAGAATTTGTATATTTTTCCGACGTACTTGAACTTCCGCAAGATCCTGCATTAGAGGATATAGCGGATGATTCAGCGGGAGAATACGAAGCGATTCCCCTATTGGGTATTTCCCGGGAAATATTAAATAAGGATGTTCTTTGTTCGGTCACCGCAGATTCCGGGTACGTCTTATGGGTAAACGGTCAATTCATTGCAACGGGAAAGTTTACGGATCCTTTCTCCGGAACCTTGTTTGATCAAATTGATATTACAAACGCCTTGCAACCTGGGAACAATCAAATTTTATTTTTGGTTAGCGGAACGAAAAATGATACTGCCAATATCGCATTTGAAATAAAAGCAGAGGATACCGTTTTATTAGCATCCTCATCCTATACTAGATATGCTTTGGGCACCCAATATCACACAAGCGACATGCTATTTGATTATTATGCATCTGAAAGTATGCAATTGAGCTGGACAGAATCTGTTGAAATGGAAGAGATTCATAAAATTCAATATCGTACAAAAAATAGTATGGAAATTCTTCCTAGATGTGACGTTTCTGTGGTAGCTCAAGGTGTTTATTTGAATGCAGATAGCGGCAAGGTCTCTCCTGCACTTCATATGAAGCGTGCATTTCTCTCAAGCCAGGAAATCGATGAAATGACAGAAGATGGCTTTCGTTTTACCGCACCGGATAGAATTCCCTCTGATGGAATTTATTTAATTATAGACCTAGGTGCAGAAGAAACCGGTTACTTTGATATGGAAATTGAAGCCTCTTACGGCACGGAAATTCAAACGGCTTTTGGAGAGCATCTTGATGATTTACGGGTACAAACAAAAGAATCAAGACCGGATTTAACCGCAGTTTACAAATGTCGCGGGGATAAAACGGAACATTTCACCTACTTCCGGAAGCCTATTACTTGCCGATATATTCAATTATTTGTTGCTGCGAAAACGTTTGCATTATATTACGCCGGCTTACTTCCCTGTCGCCCGGCGGAGGCTTCAGTGGGTACCTTTACGTGCAGTGATGTGATGCACCGAATGATTTATCAGACAGCGCTGCGCACAGAAGTTTTGTGTATGCGAGAAGACGTCTCTTCCCTGCTTTCTTCTGCATCCATGCTGGATCTTCGAAATCAAATGCTATGCAATTACTATACGTATGGCACATATTCATACGGTCGTACGTGGCTTCGCTTGCTTTCTAAACGGCAACGAAGCGATGGATTGCTGGAGAAAAGATGGTACAAGGAACCAAATTTATTACTTCCCCAGGAGTCTTTAATATGGATTATAGCTTTATATGAATACGTACTTTACAGCGGAGACTTATCTTTTGCGGAGGAAGTGTTCCCGGTTATTGAGCGAATGCTTCGTACATTTTGGATGTCTGCACGAGGTCAAGACGTACTTTCCGTTTGGAAAGGCCATGAATACGGTTGTATAGATGTAAACAAAGACGACTTGTACGGAAATTGTCCCGATGCACAATTAACACTTTTCTATATTCTTGCATTAAGAGGAGCAACTCAAATTGCACGATGGTTAAATCGAAACAGTACGACGGAAGATGAAACAGATTACAGAGAAGCATCCTCTTGGTATAGTATGTTGGCGGATTCTGCCCAGGAGGCTTTTCATAAAATATTTTGGTGTGAAGAAACCGGCATGTATGCAGATTATATTATTAATGAACAACCGGTTCATTATACTGAATTTACGCAAGCCTTGGCTTTGTATGCTGACACTGTGCCGGAAGCAATACAAAATCGTATTCTTCAAGGTCTTATTTCCGGTAGAACAAGCGATATACCTGTACGTGATTCCAGTGCGGAAGAATTATTATTTAAGTATGAAGCATTACTGGCAAACGATAGTTACGTTACATATGTATTGGACGCCATTCAAAAGCGCTTTGGCAGTATGCTACTCAAAGGTGCAACAACATTTTGGGAAGATCCTGCCGGAAAGAAAGGAACACGTTGCATTGGTTCCGGAGCTGTTCCTGTTGTAATATACGGAAAATACATTCTTGGCGCAATGCCCACTCAGTTGGGCTTCTCCGATTATGCATTTAAACCGGTCTCCTCCGGATTAATTTGTACCGGCACCATTCCCAGAGCTAGCGACGCACCTTTAAGTATTAACGTGTCTCCTGCCGGATTTGAAGTGCAATAATAAACGTTAGAGCGCCTGTTAAAGACGCTCTGCATGTTTGTAGAATATATTTAATTTCCCGAAATACTGTTCGTTCCAGGGCTTGTTCCGGCCACAATAATGAATAACCACACTGTTCTTTCGAATCCAGGAAAGAGACAACCACGGATATCGTGGCTTGTGGAAAAAAAGCTGTCGCTCAGTCATGTTATAAACAAAAGGATCCACCAATCGAATTCTACGCCCATATAAAGCGCTGATTAAGTCGGAGGCCAAGCGGT
>JAZRHX010000179.1:0-2719 GCA_045644985.1 Clostridia bacterium
CAGATGATGGAAGCTGTTGAATTTCGGGATGAAGAGAAGATTGAACGCGTTGAGAAGCCTTGGGCAGCATGTGGC
Organism: Clostridia bacterium; assembly: GCA_045644985.1. GTDB lineage: Bacteria > Bacillota > Clostridia > UBA1212 > UBA1255 > RGIG9099. The sequence continues at coordinate 76 of JAZRHX010000179.1, forward strand.
AGTGATATGAAACGTGATCACAATGTTATCACTTCTATTTACATTGAAGCAGACGTTTTGGAAGCACACGTAGATAAATTATATGCAAAGTATAAAGCTATTGAGGAGAATGAAACTCGCGTGGAAGTATATAACTGTGATGATGCAGACGTTATCGTTACGGCATACGGTACTTGTGCGCGTGTGGTTCGTAACGTTATTAAAGATGCAGCGAAGATGGGGATCAAAGTTGGTTTGATTCGTCCCATTACGTTGTGGCCGTTCCCCACAGCCGCATTTGAACAGTATGCTTCTGTTCCCAAAGGATTCCTCTGTGTGGAAATGAGCAAAGGGCAGATGATTGAAGACGTTCGCCTTGCATTAAACGGTCGGAACACGGTATCTTTCTATGGTCGTACCGGTGGTAATGTACCTGCGCAGAAAGATATTTTAGCAGAAGTTCTGAAGATTGCCAGAGGATAAAGGGAGGCGTTGTTGATTATGAGTATTGTATTTGAAAGACCCCATGCATTGATTGATAAACCCCTTCATTATTGTCCGGGGTGTACCCACGGTATCATTCACCGATTGGTTGCAGAAGTTTTGGATGAATTGGGGATTGAAGGAAAGACTGTAGGTATTGCATCGGTTGGATGTACATATAACAGTTATGAATATTTTAATTGTGATATGATTCAAGCTGCTCACGGTCGTGCGCCTGCAGTTGCCACCGGTGTAAGACGTTCTCTTCCCGACAAGACTGTATTTACATATCAGGGAGATGGAGATCTTGCCGCGATTGGTACTGCAGAAATTGTTCATGCAGCAACAAGAGGGGAGAAGATTACTACTATTTTTGTTAATAATGCAATTTACGGTATGACTTCCGGTCAAATGGCGCCCACTACCTTGATTGGACAGGTAGCCACTACCGCTCCTTTTGGCAGAAAGCCTGAACTTCACGGCTATCCCATTCGTGTTAGCGAAATGCTTTCTACCTTGGAAGGTGCCGTGTACGTAGAGCGTGTTGCCGTAAACAACGTTGCCAATATTAAGAAAGCAAAGGCTGCTATTAAGAAAGCATTCCAAGTACAACTTGCCGGTCTCGGATTTTCTTTGGTTGAGGTCCTCTCTACTTGTCCCACTAACTGGGGGTTGAATCCGCCGAAGGCGCTTGAATGGTTAGAGGAGAATATGATTCCTCATTATCCTTTGGGCAATTTCAAAGATGTTCAACTTCCGGAACAGCAGTAAGAAAGGATTGGTGACTGAAATGGAACAACAGATTATTTTTGCAGGTTTCGGTGGTCAGGGCATCCTTTCTATGGGACGTTTTATTGCGCATGCAGGGCTTCACGAAGGGAGACATGTTTCTTGGCTTCCTTCTTACGGACCGGAAATGCGTGGCGGTACGGCGAATTGCAACGTTATCGTATCGGATGAAGAAGTTGGATCGCCTATTATAAGCAGTGCTACCGCATTGATTGTTATGAACCAACCGTCTTTAGTTAAGTTTGAGAATAGTGTGACGCCGGGAGGCATTATTATTCTGGACGAGGATTTGGTTCCTGCGTTGCCTACCCGTACGGATGTTCGTGTATTTGCGATTCCCGCTACAAAGATGGCATATGAGCTGGGAAATGCTACTTTTGCAGGTATTATTCTTCTGGGTAAATTGATTGAGGAGACGGATGTGGTGAAGCCGGAAAGCTTTGAAGCTGCACTTTATGGTATTTTAAAGGCTAAGAATCATCATTTGATTCCGGAGGAGATGAAAGCATTGGCATTGGGTGCTGCTTACCGTGCGTAAGCAAACCTTTGTCGAACGAAAGGAAGCAACACGGACATGCGGCAACAACGAGTTGAATTAGGAGAACGGAGTTATTCTATTTACATTGAACGCGGTCTTTTTAACCGTGTTGCTCGTCATGTTCAAGAAAATTTTCGTCCCACTTCAGTCTGTATTGTTACGGATTCAAATCTTGCTACTTTGTATTTATCTGATTTAGAGAAATCTTTTAACCAAACCGGAATTCCGGTTTGGTCTTTTGTCATAGAAGCAGGAGAAGTTTCCAAGAATATCACCACACTTTCTCAGATCTGTACCTTTTTGTTGGACCATAAGTTTGACAGAAATGGGATGCTTGTAGCGTTGGGTGGCGGTGTTGTAGGTGATTTAACCGGATTTGCAGCTTCTATATTTAAGAGAGGAATTTCTTTTGTACAAATTCCAACCTCTGTAGTTGCTCAGACTGATAGCTCAATTGGGGGGAAGACCGGCATTGACTTTGGTGGCGCTAAGAATATGTTGGGAACAATCTATCAACCCGTTGCTGTATACGTTGATCCTAATCTTCTCAGAACGCTTCCTGCAAGTTATTTGAGTGATGGCTTAGGTGAAGTCGTTAAGTACGCTTTGTTAGCAGGGGGCACACTTTATGCGCGTATCCTGCAGCTTGATAAACCCTCTGATTTTTTGGAAGATGACGGTTATATTTTAGACGCGTGTATCGCTTATAAACGCAAGTTGGTTGAGCAAGATGAACATGACAATGGTTTACGTATGTTGTTGAATTTGGGCCATACTTTAGGTCATGCAATTGAAAGTTATTACGCATATCAACGATATTCTCATGGTGAAGCAGTTGCTATTGGTCTTATGGAA
>JAZRHX010000180.1:0-7138 GCA_045644985.1 Clostridia bacterium
CACGATTAAAGTATTGCCTAAATCTCGCAAACTCTTCAGTGTAGCCAAAAGGCGCTCATTATCCCGTTGATGCAAGCCAATACTGGGCTCGTCCAGAATATAAAGCACACCCACCAAACCTGCACCGATTTGCGTCGCCAAACGAATTCGCTGGGACTCGCCCCCGGAAAGCGTACCACTGGTTCGAGACAAGGTAAGATAATCCAATCCTACGTTTACTAAAAATTTCAAACGTCCTCGAATTTCCTTTAGAATCTCCTGCGCGATAATGGCTTTCTCCCCGGTCAAATTTAAATGTTCCACAAAGTTCAAAGCATCCCGAATAGAAAGCTTTGTAAATTCTGTAATATTTAAGCCACCAACTTTAAATGCCAATGCCTCCGGGCTCAACCGATCTCCGCTACAAACAGGACAAACCTTCTCTACCATATAATACTCAACCGGATACGTCTCAAAAGCACCGTCTAATTTCTTCTTGTAATGGTCCTCTAAAACCGCCATAACGCCGCCAAAAGGTTTCTTAATCGTAACGTAACCGTTATCATAGGGTACAATCGTTTCGCCACTTCCTGACACAACCATTTGCTGAATCTCATAAGGCAATTCACCCAAAGGTACGTTTACGTTCACTTGAAAGACCTTCCCAATGCTTTCAATAGTGGATAATTTCTCCGTGACGCTATAGTCTAGCAGCATGGCCATACAAACATCGTAAATTGTTCTATGGGCAATCTTGGCAATAAAATCTGCCCCGTCAAATTGAGCAATCTTGCCAATACCGGAACAGTTAGGGCATGCACCGGTTGGACTGTTAAAGGAAAATAGTCTGGGAGCAATCTCCGGCAAACTGACACCACAATCAGAACATGCATGGTGCTGGCTGAATGTCATCTCCGTAGAATCGTCCACTCTATACACAATGGCCAGCCCCTGGGCTAGTTTCAAAACGGTTTCTAAAGAGTCCGCAAGCCGACGCTGTAGCCCTTCTCGAATGACCAAACGGTCTACTACAACATCAATATGATGGATCTTATATCGTTCTAATTTAATTTCCTCTTCTAATGGGTATATATGACCATCCACACGAACACGAGCGTATCCGTTCTTCCGCAGTGTCTCAAATAAAGTGCTATACTCTCCTTTTCTTCCCCGTACTACGGGTGCCAACAACTGAATTTTGGTACCTTCCGGTAACTTCAAAATGCTATCCACCATCTGATCGATTGTCATGGCACTGATTTCTTTCCCACAGTTCGGGCAATGAGGCACACCTACCCGAGCATAGAGCAAACGCAAATAGTCATAAATTTCTGTCACCGTCCCCACCGTAGAACGAGGATTCTTGGACGTAGTCTTTTGATCAATGGAAATGGCAGGTGAAAGCCCGTCAATACTGTCCACGTCCGGCTTCTCCATCTGTCCGATAAACATACGGGCGTAGGAAGACAAAGAACTCATATAACGACGCTGTCCTTCTGCATAAATGGTTTCAAAAGCCAAAGAAGACTTTCCGGATCCGGACATGCCGGTAAAAACAATCAATTGATCTCTCGGAATTGCTAAACTGATATTCTTTAAATTATTTTCTCTTGCACCTTTTATCTCAATAAAGTTTCGGCTCATCCTTCTTCTCCTGCTTTCTGTAATGTACGAATTAAATCCCGATATCGGGCCGCTTCTTCATAACGAAGGTCTGCTGCACTGTCTGCCATCTTCTGCGTAAGTTGCTCAATTAACAAATCCATTGGCAAATTCTTCTCTTCTTCTGTAAGAGATATACCCTCCATGGTATTTCCGGGGACAGAAACTTTCTTACTGCCACGCTTCTTATCAAAGCCCAAAATCTTCGTAAGGGCATTTCTCTCCGAGGCTCCATCCTGCTCAAAAGTAGAATCAATCACGTCACGAATGCTCTTTTGAATTGTCTTCGGTGTAATATGATGCGCTTCGTTATAAGCAAGTTGCATTTTCCTTCGACGATTCGTTTCATCAATAGCCACTTTCATGGGCGCAGTGATGCTATCTGCGTACATAATAACCTGCCCCCGGGCATTTCTCGCAGCACGACCAATGGTTTGAATCAACGAAGTTTCACTGCGCAAGAAACCTACTTTATCCGCATCTAGAATAGCAACTCTAGATACTTCCGGGAGATCTAAACCCTCGCGCAATAAATTAATACCAATCAACACGTCAAAAACACCAAGGCGCAAATTTCGAAGAATTTCCATACGTTCAATGGTCTTTACATCCGAATGCAAATATTGCACTTTAATACCCAAATTAAGAAAATGCTCGGTCAAACTCTCTGCCATTTTCTTGGTAAGGGTAGTAACCAATACACGTTCCCCACGCTGTATAGCACCGTGTATTTCTCCCAGCAAATTATCAATCTGTCCCTCCACGGGGCGAACTGCAATCTCCGGATCCACCAAACCCGTAGGACGAATGATCTGCTCCACAATTTGGGTGGAGCGTTCCCGTTCAAATTCTGCCGGTGTTGCACTGACAAAAATCACCTGATTTAATTTATCTTCAAATTCATCAAATTTCAAGGGACGGTTATCAAAGGCAGAGGGCAAACGAAAACCGTAGTCCACCAAGGACACCTTCCGCGCGTGATCGCCGTTGTACATAGCACGGACTTGAGGAATCGTCGCGTGAGATTCATCCACAAACAAAAGAAAGTCATCCGGGAAATAGTCGAGCAGCGTATAAGGCGGACTTCCCGGTTCTCTTCCACTGATATGACGAGAATAGTTCTCAATACCATTACAGAACTTTGTTTCCCGAAGGAGCTCCATATCGTATCTGGTTCGTTGTTCTAAGCGATAGGCCTCTACATGCTTTCCCTGTGCTTTCAATTCCGCCAGCCGCGTATCCAATTCTTCCTGTATAGTATCTAAAGCACGAAGCAATTTAGTATCGGTAGTGGCATAGTGAGACGCGGGGAAAATGGCAATATGTGTACGATTTCCCCGTACCTTGCAATCCACCGCATTACATTCCACAATGCGGTCAATTTCATTACCGAAGAATTCTATACGAATCACCGTATCATCCCGGCCACTGGGTCTTATAGAAAGGATATCACCCGTAATACGAAAAGCATTTCTGGAGGAGAAATCCGCACGGTCATGGGTATAATTCATAGCCACTAATTTCCGTGCTACTTCTTCCATTTCAATTTGCATACCGGGACGCAAAGAAAGCATTAAGTCCGTATAGTCTTCCGGATCACCAAGGCCATAAATGCAAGATACACTGGCAACAATGATAACATCCCGCCGTTCAAACAGTGCCGCCGTAGCAGAATGGCGCAGACGGTCAATTTCATCATTCACGCTGGAATCTTTCTCAATATACGTATCCGACGCTGCAATATAAGCCTCCGGTTGATAATAGTCGTAATAGGACACAAAGAACTCTACAGCATTTTCAGGAAAAAACTCCCGAAACTCAGCACATAATTGAGCCGCCAGTGTTTTGTTGTGGGCCAGCACCAAGGTAGGCTTGTTTACATTAGCAATAATATTTGCCATTGTAAAAGTCTTACCCGATCCGGTTACACCCAGCAACGTTTGAAACACGTCGCCATTTAGAACGCCGTCAGTTAACTTTGCAATCGCTTCCGGCTGATCTCCTGTGGGCTGATAGGGTGCCACAAGTTTAAACTGTTCCACAAAAAACACCTCCCAACGTGGTTTGAGTATCTTCAAAAAGATATTATAGTATTATACCATGTTGGGTGAATAATTAAAAGTGAAAGAAGCGTAAAAAAAATGGACATTACGAGACACAAGTAGTCTACAATGTCCATTTTCGCTATTTTCCCCGGACAAAAAAGAGGGTTTAAGGACAGTTTATGTCCAGACCAACTTTCATTTGCCGAATCGGCCATTCACGGTTACAGAATTCAATGAATTATTCAGCAACAAAGGAATATGCAAATCTTCCTAAGGGGAACACTTCGCCGGAAACATAATAATCTAAAATATTATCTTCCTGCTCTACTTCGTCCGCGACCTTAAATGTAATCTCAAAAGGACCTTCCGGAATCTGCAGACACTTACGAGAAATCGAAAAGCAAAGCTCGTTCCCACAAACAGAAATTAATGCCTCACCCACATGCTCAAGCGCATAGGAATCTTGTTCAATAAATCGTTCCACCAAGGCGCTGCCATCCTGCCGTCTTTGGCGGTTGATTACATACTGAAAGCCTGCCCAAGAAGGTACCGAGCTCCCCTCCACACCAATAAACAAATTCATCCAGTTCGTAGATGCTTTGCTAGGTACCGTCAAAGGATTCTCTGTTCTCACCGTAAAATACAGATTCTCCGCATCATAAGAAACCTGTACCTCTTGAATAAAATGAGTGGGTTTCCGCTGCTTATAGTGGGTTCCTTGGTAGAAACCATCACAGTCTCGCGCTACCTTTTGTGTAGAAACCGTCTTGTAAACGCCGGAAGACGTTTCATGGTTGGACGAAATTCCTTTAAACCTTCGGATATTTTCCATAAGTTGCACTAGATAATTATCTCCATACCCCTCTTCCAGATAGTTTCCCGCTTCGTCCATCTTATAAGTGGGAATTCGCGTCATTTCCGCATCTCGCGAATACTCCACGTTGAAATTATCCGTATAGCAAGGATAATCAAACGGAAAATGATCCGGGAAGAAGACATGTAAATTCATCTTTTGCATTACCCATTCATTCCAACCGGTAACGAAAATAATATCCGGGTCTAATGCCATAGCAGCTTCCCAGCCTTCTTGGAAATTATCCCCACGAAGAATTGCTTCAACATCGCCATTCCGTTTGGTAGCCGTAGTATATCCCCGTCCCCAGTTATCATGTTTACGCCCATCATAGCTTTCATAGGAGAAACTGAAAGACGTCCCGGATTGAGCCAAGGAAACGCTAACCATATCCGTATATTTATGCCAATTTCTAGTAAAATCCCAATAAGGGAAAATTGTTTCCGGATAGTCTCCCCGATACCATTGAGAAGCACGTACGTCAAAAAACTCGTTCAGCTCTTGGCTAATTAAATGAGGAACGGAAATTATCATAGGTTTCTCTCGGTTACCGTAGAAAGCTAACTCTTTATATTTGGGATTCGTGTATACTTCCTCGTAGAGTCGTTGCGTTAACTCTTGGGGCTTCACATTTACGTAGAATGAAATTTCAGGTACCTTATGCCCTGCCGCCTTGTATTCCAGCAATAAATCCATAAAAATGCGAAGGGGTTCATCATAATAGATACCATTGGTGAAATCCATCACCAGAAAATCCACGCCGGCCATAATAAATAATTCAATATGCTTCCGCATCACCCAGGAATCCAAACTGTTGTAATAGCCATATAACGGTTCTTGATAATGACACCAAGCATCATATGGTACAACTTTGTTATCTAAAGACGCATCAAACAAATCTTCATAATTTGTCTTCAGTAACTCCGTAATGTTGCGCACGCGGTCCGCAGCATGCTGTCCGTGCCACAGAAAGTAGAAAAGACCAACGTATTTCCCTGCTTTGTAGCCCGTAACAGGAGATAAAGATCTTCCCGTTGCATCTACGGCTACCACATGACTCACGTTTGAACAAGATGCCATACTATTTCTTCCTCACGACCAAAATACCTGCAAATACACCGCCGGCGATAATCACTGCAGCAGCAACAATTGCAATCACAATAATCGCACTGGAACTATTACTTTCGGAAGAATCGTTTGTAGTTGCAGACGTTTCCGGTGTGGTTGTTTCTGAATTCTCCTGATTCTCCGGTGTGGACGTAGGATCCGGCGCTAAAGAAGGTTCCGGCGTTTCCGAATTGGTTAAATTAAGACCCCAATTATATGCCGCATCCTCATAGATCGTCATAATATCTTCTTCCGGGATCACCTGGGAATAAAGATTACAAATTGCAATATCCTGAGCAATAAGCGCCGCTTGTCGGTCGATATGACCGCCACCAATCTGCAAGCCCCAGTGCCAAGAATACGACAAATGAACAGAATTAACCGTCACTGAATCTTGCCCATCATCGGTCTTGGCTCTCTCTCCGTTTACATAGGCATAAAACTGATGATTAATATCATCATAAACCATTACACAGTGATACCATTTATTCGCTTCCATATCAAAATTCAAATAATACCGCTGACTGTTTGCATCGTTGGTACCGGATTCAATCATAAAATGACCTTGCGTATCAGACGCTTGAAAATCAAAGCCACCGGAAGCATACCAGCCAGATCCTTCCGTTAAATTAGCCGGCATGGCCGGTAAACGGATCATAAGTTCCCACGCAAAACTCATATCAAATGTAGGGTCTTTTTCTTTTTCCTTGATCAAGCGAGCCAAAGCATCTGTTGCATATTTATCCACAAAGAAAGCCGGTGATGTAGCGGGATCTACACGCAAGAAGAAACCGTTTGCCGTCTCATCAAAAACAGTCAAAGGCGTACCCTCCCCCACAATCTCAAAATAATCGCCGGAAATCATGTTCATGCCTTCACCTTCTGCTTCAAAAGAAGCTTCCAATAAATCCGGCCAAATGTCGGTAGCGCCCACTGTATAAGTAGACAATCCCATCAACAGCGTAATAATAATCGTCAATAAAATAACACGTAAACTTCTTCTCATATCAACTTCTCCTTTTCTTTTTATAAACCAACACAAAAACAACAAAGAATGTGAAACTAAGGATCAATGCAATCAGAATAATCAGAATCGCAACAATCAATTGCTGCTGACTAAAATCTGTCACGCCACTTACGTCCGCGTCTGGCGTAGGCAAAACGTCATCCTCCGTAACAAGTAAACCAACTTTTGTTTCATAAATATAAGCCATTCGTCCTAAGGGGAAAGACTCACCGGAAACGTAATAATCCAAAATATTGGATTCCTCTTGAATACCGTCTGCTAGCTTAAAAGTAAAACAAATTTCTTCCTCCGCTAGGCCCAACATCTCACGAGGAACTTCAATCTGCATCTTATTTCCCTGTATGCGGTATTGTACGTGCCCCATAGTCTTCGTTTCATATCCGTCGCCGGTAAAATATTCCAAACACGTCACCGTATTGGATTTCGGATGACGATCCACCACATAGTTGAAAGAATTCCACTGAC
>JAZRHX010000181.1:0-2244 GCA_045644985.1 Clostridia bacterium
ATGGCTACGATCCGACTTTGCATTCAAGGCAGGCCAGGCGCTGAAGGATGCTGTTGCGAAATAAGTAGATTATTCTGCAAACTTTAGGGATGCCGCTCCGGATTCGGGGCGGCTTTCTTATTTGTCTGTTTCCGAGGTCGCCTTGAATATATAGTTGTTATTTGTTATAATTCCCACAACAAACTAGATAGGAGCTGTGCCTAAAGATGTTAAGCAAAGAATATAATTTTATGGAAGCAAAACCCGTGTGGGCGCAAGGTCGCAGTCGGGAAATGAACGTAAATTTACTTTTTACCGGCATCTTACCGGAACGTTTAAACGCCACCTTGGCCATTACCGCAGCTTGTTCCTACGTAGCTTTCTTAAACGGTGAATTTCTATGCGCCGGACCTGCTCGAACCGCCCATGGATTCTTTCGGGTGGATGAGATTGCGTTGGACGGAAAGCTGACCAAGGCGGAGAATTTGTTGGAAATTAAGAGTTTAGGTGCCTATTTGGATTCCTATCAATATCTTCGCCAGCCTTCTTTCCTTTGTGCGGAAGTGGTGGCAGGGGGCGCGGTTATCCTTTGCACCGGCACGTCGGGTACAAAGAATTTTACCTGTGCCCTGATTACGGAGCGGATTCAGAAGACGCAACGTTTCTCCATTCAACGAACTTTTGCAGAAGTATATGATTACACCAAAGACGAACATACACCGGTAACGTTGGAAGAAGTGGAGGCCGGTACGTTTATTCCCCGTAATATTCCCTTTCCGGATTTCTCGATACATACTGCCCAAAGGGTGCTGGCGCAGGGTCAGGTGATCCCTACGGAGAAGGCCCCTACCTATATGGATTTGGTGACCAACTTAGGTCCGGAATGGAAGGCGTATGATGCCGCTGAATTGGAGGCTTGTTCCGTTTGGGATGCCCAGAAATTGGAATTTTGTCCCAACAATTTGACGCCTCAAGGGTACGACGGAAGCCCTATGGCATTTGCCAAGGATTCCTACGCGCTGTTTGATTTGGGTCGCGAGAAGACCGGCTTTATCGGGTTGACGGTACAGTGTAGTGCGCCTACCACCATTTATGCCCTGTTTGATGAAATTCTGCAAGAGGATCCTTTGAATCCGGTGAATTACGTGCGGATGATGACCACGGCGGTGGTCAAGTGGCATTTGCCGGCAGGCACCCATACGCTGTTGTCTTACGAGCCTTATTCCTTCCGCTATTTGCAGCTTTGCGCCGTAGACGGCAGTTGCGCTATTGAGCATGTACATCTGCGGAATTATTCCTTTGGTCCCATTGAAAGCCGCGTCTTTGCAGATTCTGCTTTGCAGAAGATTTACGATGCAGCCATTGAAACTTTCCGGCAGAATGTGGTGGATATTTATATGGACTGTCCGTCGAGAGAACGGGCCGGCTGGCTTTGCGATAGTTTCTTCACGTCTCGGGTAGAGCGTTTGCTGACGGGTAAATCGGAAGTGGAACGAAATTTCCTGGAGAATTTCTTGCTTCCGGAGAAGTTTGAAAACTTACCGGATGGAATGCTGCCTATGTGCTATCCTGCAGATGTCCGGAATTTTTCGAATAATTTTATTCCTAACTGGGCCATGTGGTACGTGTTGGAATTAGAGGAGTATTTGGCACGCACCGGCGACCGAAGGCTCATTGATATGGCGAAAGACCGTATGTATGCCTTGTTGCAATATTTCAAGGGCTTGGAGAATGAATACGGCATGTTAGAAAAGTTGGAAAGTTGGGTGTTTGTAGAGTGGTCTAAAGCCAATGAATTGGTGCAGGACGTAAACTTCCCGTCCAACTTCTTGTACGCGGCTATGAAGAAAGCCATGGGCAGATTGTATGGGGATGATGCACTGCTGACAGAGGGCGAAGCCCTTTTGAAAACGGCTGCGGAATGGTCTTTGTCAGGTGGCGGTGCGTTCTTCTGCGATAATGCGGTGCGTCAAGACGGCAAACTGGTGCTTTCCGGAGCATGTACAGAAGTGTGTCAGTATTATGCCTTTTACTTTGGTGCCGCTACGAAAGAAGCCAATCCGGAACTGTTCCGGATTCTGACAGAGGATTTCGGTCCCCAAAGAAAAGAAACCAAGTTGTGGCCGGAAATTTATTTTGCCAATGCGTTTATCGGCAATTACTTACGTTTGGATCTGCTTCAAAGATGGGGTATGAAAGAACGGTTGATTGAAGAAATTAAAGGCTATTTCACCTTTATGGCGGAGCGCACCGGCACCCTTTGGG
>JAZRHX010000182.1:0-5300 GCA_045644985.1 Clostridia bacterium
TATTGTTTATATTTAACAGTGCTTTTGTATTGGACAATTTAGGCTTTATGTTGTATATTTTTATTCTGGGTCTGGTTTTGAACCTTGCTTTCTGCGCATTCTTGGCGATCGTCATCTTTCGACCCGAGCCTGCGCGGCGGGCAGCAAAATGGATTTTGAAGATCCTTTACAAGTTGCGTCTGGTACGCAATCGGGATGCGGTGGAAGAGAAGCTGGACCATGATATTGAACGGTACAGTCGGGGCGCCGGATTGTTACTGGGACGAAAGAAACTGCTGTTTGAAGTGTTTGGGATTACTTTGTTTCAGCGCATATGTTTCTTCTCTATTACGTATGCGGTGTATAGGGCTTTCGAACTTTCCGGAACGAGCTTCTTCCAAATTATTGCGCTGCAGGTGGTTTTGTCTCTTGCCCTGGATATTCTTCCTTTCCCGGGGGGGATTGGCGCCAATGAAGGTGGCTTTATGGTGATGTATACCAAGGTGTTCGGCGAGTTCTTAGTGGTTCCCGGAATGTTGCTCAGTCGTGGAATTAATTATTATTTACTGGTCTTAATCGGTGCTGCCGTTACGGTGGTTTCTAATATTATCGGGCAGCGCCGTGTTACAAGAACAAAAGAGAAAGAAGGATGAAACAATGCTGATAGGATTCTACAACTACTCTGTAATTTTGACGTACATAGGACTTTGTTCTTCTTTGTATGGCATTACTTGTGCCATGAGCGGTGGCGAACTGAATTTCAAACTTGCTTTCTGCTGCTTAATCTTCTCCGGTGTATGTGATATGTTTGACGGAAAGATTGCGAGACATCATCCGAACCGCAGTGATGAAGCGAAATGTTTTGGCATTCAGATTGACTCCCTTTGTGACTTGATTTGTTTCGGTGTCTTTCCTGCCATTCTTGCCAACTGTGTGGTATCCGGTCCGTTATGGGCAAGCGGTGGGCACTGGATTGCTAAAGTGGGAGGCGCTTTGTTTGTGCTGGCGGCAGTAATCCGGCTGGGCTTTTACAACGTGAAGGAAATACAGCGCCAGAAGGAAACGGATGAGAACCGCAAGTATTTCCAAGGACTTCCCGTTACGTCTTCTGCTTTGATCTTCCCCCTTATCTATGCAGTGACCAACGTGATGAGACAGGCGCCGGCAAAGGCGAGTGTTGCGTACGTAGTTGTTCTCTATACGGTTGCCTTCTTGATGGTGTGGGATATTAAAGTCCGCAAGCCCGGATTGAAGGAAGCGATTGTGTTAGGTGTTGTGGGGGCGTTGATTTTGGTGGGAGTTTTGTTATGAAATATCGGGATCGGCAAGGAAACTTGATTGAAATCAATACCAAACAAGATCGTTTTCTTGCCCGCATGTATGCTAAGAAGAGTGGACGTGCCGTTATTCGTGTGCTGGCAACTCGCCCGGTTACGAAAATCTGCAGGGTGTTTATGGATAGTCCCCTGTCTAAACCTATGATTAAGAAGTTTGTACGGAAGAATCATATTGATATGAATACGTATCAGCCGTGTAAATATCGGTCGTATAATGCTTTCTTTATGCGTCAGATTAAACCGGATCAGCGGTACATTTATCCGGACCCTAACAGTTTGATCAGTCCCTGTGACGGCAAAGTTTCCGTGTATAGCATTGAACCTAATACACATTTTACTATTAAGCATACACCGTACACGGTGGAATCTTTGCTACGGGATCAAGAACTGGCAACATGTTTTGCTGGCGGCTATTGTATCGTCATTCGTTTAACGGTGGATAACTATCACCGCTATGCGTATGCGGTAAGCGGACAGAAGCAGGCGCAGCGTTATATTAAAGGTATCTTTCACACGGTGAATCCGGTTGCCAACGATTACGTGCCTATTTACAAAGAGAATTGTCGGGAATTCTGCGTGATTGATTCGGAGCGGTTCGGCATGGTGGTTCAAATGGAAGTGGGTGCTTTAATGGTGGGACGCATTGTGAATTACGAGCAAGGTGCTTGCTGGGTAAATCGAGGTGCGGAGAAAGGACGTTTTGAGTTTGGCGGTTCTACGGTTGTACTGCTCATTCCCCCGGGGAAAGCGGAAATCAGCAGAGATTTGCTGGAAAATACCCAAGAGGGATATGAAACCTTAATTCATATGGGAGAGGTGTTGGGACGGTCCGTGGGAGGCATTGACCTTGGTTGCGAAATGGAACCGTTTGTGCTATAATTTTTTTGATAATTAGAAAAGGAGTTTGCTATGAGTAATATTTGGCATGACATTAGTCCTAAACGGATTAATCCGGAAGATTTTGTGGCTGTTGTTGAAATCCCAAAGGGAAGTAAGAAGAAGTACGAGCTTGACAAGGCGACTGGGATGCTGAGTTTGGACAGAATTCTCCATACGTCCACCCACTACCCGGCAAACTACGGCTTTATTCCCCGTACATACGGTGACGATTTGGATCCCTTGGATGTGCTGATTATCTGTTCGGAAGAAATTGAGCCTATGACGTTGGTTCGTTGCTATCCCATTGGCGTTATTACCATGATCGACAGCGGTCGCCGGGATGAGAAGATTATTGCCATTCCTTTTAGCGATCCCAACTATAATATGTATCAAGATATTTCGGAACTTCCCAGCCACTTGTTTGAAGAAATGTCTCACTTCTTTACCGTTTACAAGAATCTGGAACACAAGCAAACGGCGGTAGACGGAGAGGTACAGAACCGTGCGGAAGCCATTCGGATTATTCAGGAATGTATCACCAATTATATTGAGGTATTTTGTAAGTAATTTATGAAACGCGGACTTCGGGATGGAATTCCCATTTTCTTAGGATACCTGTCCGTATCCTTCTCCTTCGGGATTGCCGCCGTCAGCAAGGCGCTTCCAGTGTGGAGTGTTATTCTTACATCGTTAACCAATTTAACCTCGGCAGGACAACTTGCCGGGGTTTCTCTAATTGCCGTTTTCGCCGGTGTGGGGGAACTGGCCCTGACTCAGTTGATTATTAATATTCGATATGCATTGATGTCCCTTTCTTTGTCTCAGCACGTGGATGCGTCTATGACCACTGGACATCGTCTGTTGTGTGCCTTCTTTATGACCGATGAGATTTTTGCACTGTGTCGAGCCCAAGAAAAACCGGTTTCCAACCGTTATATGTATGGTGTTGGCTTGATTTCCGCCTTCGGGTGGGGACTTGGAACGACTTTAGGGGCGCATGCAGGGGGCATTTTACCCCAATCCATTCGAATCGCCCTCAATCCTGCCCTTTACGCCATGTTTATCGCCATTGTGCTGCCCCAAGCCAAGAAAGAACGGGCCGTTTTGTGGGTAGCAGGGATTAGCGCCGGCCTTCACTGCGCAGTTCGTTTGGCGCCGGGAATTCGGGCACTGTCACCAGGATTTGCTTTAATTTTGTGTGCGGTGGCTGCGGCCTGTGTCGGCGCGTGGCTCTTCCCCAAGAAGGAGGCGTAGGATGACGGTACCTTATTTACTTTCCAGAATCGCCGTGATGGCCATCGTTACGTATTTAATCCGCATGTTGCCCTTCGTGTTGGTACGGAGGAAAATTGAGAACCAATTCGTGCGGTCTTTCTTGTACTATATTCCCTACACGGTGCTGGCGGCGATGGTGCTACCGGATATGCTGTTTGCTACTTCCTGCATTTGGTCAGCGGTGGTGGGGCTTGCGGTGGCGGCTGTGATGGCGCTTTGGGGCAAAAAGTTAATTACAGTGGCCCTTTGTGCCTGTGGGAGCGTGTATATTGCAGAACTTATCTTAGGGTTGTTCTCGTGAGGTAAAATGTGGTAAGATATGAACGTATTTTACCCGAAGGAAAGGATTTGAGATAAATGGCAGAACCTCTTATTTTAAATGGAAAAGCATTGGCTACAGAAATTGAGGCGGAACTTTCCGTCCGCGTACAGAAGTTAGTGGAGAAGACGGGTCGTACGCCTGTTTTGGCGACGATTTTGGTAGGCGACAACCCGGCATCGGTGACGTATGTTACCATGAAGGGAAAGGCTTGCCGCCGCGTAGGCTTGGAGCCTCGCCGGGTGGAAATGCCTGCAGAAACGACCACGGAAGAACTGCTGGCACAAATTGACGCCTTGAATCAGGACCCGGATGTATGCGGTATTTTGCTTCAGCATCCCGTTCCCCGTCATATTGATGAGGCTCGTTGCTTTAACGCAATCGCTCCCGTGAAAGACGTAGACGGTGTGAACGTTGCCAGCTTCGGTGCGGTGACTATGAAACAAGAGGGCTATCGCAGTGCAACGCCGGGGGGCATTATCCGGATTTTGAAACATTACGGTGTGGCCCTTGCGGGAAAAGAAGTTGTGGTGATTGGCCGCAGCCCGATCTTAGGCAAGCCGGTTGCCATGCTCCTTTTGAATGAAGATGCTACGGTGACTATTGCCCATTCTAAGACAGAAAATTTACCGGAAATCGTGCGTCGTGCAGACGTTGTTGTGGCTGCTGTTGGCAAACCTCGCTTCGTACAGGCGGACTGGGTGAAGGAAGGCGCTGCTTTGGTGGATGCGGGTTACAATGCGGGAAACGTAGGGGATATTGATTTGGAGAACTGTATTCCTAAGTGCGCTGCGTACACGCCGGTGCCCGGCGGCGTAGGGCCTATGACCATTTGCACTTTGATGGAGCAGTCGGTGCAGGCCGCGGAGAAGATGTGGGGAGTTTGAACGTAAGAATTTGTTTTAGATAATTTTTGGGGCGCGAAGCGAGAATAAAAAGCTTTTGCGCCCATTTTAGTAAAAAGAACCAAAAGAAATTTGTGGTTGACACAGATGCTCATTAATTGTATAATGGCGCTGGTAAAGATGTTGAACAATCAACAACTTTACGCGTGAAAGCTTTACTTTTCCTTGTTTTTGATATATGATAACAGGGACGTGTAATCCAAAAACCAAGAGAGGATGA
The DNA here is from genome assembly GCA_045644985.1 of Clostridia bacterium. Taxonomy (GTDB): domain Bacteria; phylum Bacillota; class Clostridia; order UBA1212; family UBA1255; genus RGIG9099. The sequence continues at coordinate 4,915 of JAZRHX010000182.1, forward strand.
CTTGATTTGGCAAAGAAGAACGTACAAGAGCAAGTTTGGGAAGCGTTTGACGTAACGGCACCGCCACTGGTTGATTTTAGAGATTTGGTGCAGACTACGGTGAAGCACGTAGGACCCAAGGATGCTTATTTGGTAAAGGTCAAAGGCAAAGACGGCGATACCCTTCGCCACGTATCTTTCAATGAATTTTGGGATGAAATTCGCATGCTGGGAACGGCTTTGATGGAGTTATATCCGGAGCGTACCCACATTGCCGTTATGGGCGACAGCCGCTATGAGTGGTGCCTTTCCTATTTGGCAGTTACTTGTGCGGGTCACGTTGTAGTTCCCGTAGACAAGGAATTGAAGGCGGACGAAGTGAAAATGGTACTTACGGCTTCTCATTC
>JAZRHX010000183.1:0-3112 GCA_045644985.1 Clostridia bacterium
AGCAGCCTATGCATTTACTCAAACATTTTATCTGGGATTTTGACGGCACTTTAATGGATACCTATCCAAATATCATTCGATATCTTCGTCTTGCTATGCAGGAATGTGGTTTTGATGCTCCGGAGACAGAAATTTTGGAAAAGATGATGGAAACGATTCCTCACGCTATTCAATGTTACAGTGAACAGTTTTGTATTCCCGATTTGAAAGAACGCTATAGGGCACATTATCGGCAAGAAGCTAAAGATCCTGTACGGGTTTTCCCGGGAGTTCCGGAGGTGCTTCGAGTGATTCGTGAAATGGGTGGTTATAACTACATTTTTACCAATCGAGGAGACTCCATCTATCCTATGCTGGAGAAAGCCGGAATTTTGGATGAGTTTGAAGAAATCGTAACAGCAAACAGCCCTCATTTTGTGGTAAAGCCGGCGCCGGATGTAATTTTATATCTGATGAAGAAATACGGCGGAACGAAAGACGATACCGTGATGGTGGGAGACCGCGTATGCGATTTGGAATCCGGCTATAGAGCCGGCTGTAAGACCTGCCATTTGCTGACGCCTGCGGTACCGCAATACCCGAAATGTGATTTCCGCGTAAAGGATTTTTACGAAATGCGAACACGTCTTACGAACCCTTGACAAACAGGATTGCAAGTACTACAATCTGTCCTCGGAATTGAATTTTTCCGGAGGCGTTTTATGCATATTTTATTGACATTATCCATAGCACTTTTTGCAGGCCTTATGTTGTCCCGTTTAGCAAAATTCGTTCATTTGCCGGCGGTTACGGCTTATTTGGTAGCCGGTATTTTGATTGGACCTTATTTGTTGGGTGCTTTCGGTGTCCGCGGTCTTGGGTTTATCAGTATGGAAGATATTGAAACCTACAGTTTGCTTCCCGATGTGGCCCTTGGTTTTATTGCGTTTTCCATTGGTAATGAATTTCGTTTGTCTCAATTAAAACAAATTGGCAGAAAAGCAACTGTAATTGGTATTGCACAGGCAGTATTTACTACGCTTTTGGTAGATGCGGCTTTAATCGGTTTGCATTTTATGATTCCGGATAAATTCCCGTTGCCTGCAGCGATTGTATTGGGTGCAGTTGCTTCCGCAACGGCGCCTGCGGCAACGCTTATGGTTGTGCGCCAGTATAAGGCGAAAGGTCCTGTTACGGACATTCTGCTTCCAATTGTAGCATTAGACGACGCGGTTGGGCTTGTGCTCTTTGCTATTTCTTTTGGCGTTGCCAAAGCGCTGATTTCCGGTTCTGTAGATATTTTGTCTGTTGTAGTTGAGCCTCTGTTGGAGGTTGTGCTGTCTCTTCTGCTGGGTGCGGTCATGGGTTGGATATTCACCTTCTTCGAGCGTTTCTTCCACTCTCGTTCCAAACGTTTGGCTATGTCCGTTACGTTTGTATTGATGACTGTAGCCTTCTCTATGATTAAGTTCAATATCGGACCGGTTCACGTAGGCTTTTCTTCTTTGTTGGTTTGCATGATGCTGGGGACCATTTTCTGCAACTGCTGTGACTTCTCTGAAGAACTGATGGATCGGTTAGACCGCTGGACAGCGCCTTTGTTTATCTTGTTCTTTGTTATTAGCGGTGCCGAATTGGAATTGGCGGTATTTAAAGATTATATTATTGTATGTATTGGTCTTGTGTATATCTTGTTCCGATCTTTGGGTAAATATTTTGGTGCCCGTGCCAGTTCGGCACTAGTGCATTGTGATTCCAATATTGTTAAATACTTAGGTATCACGTTGCTCCCTCAAGCAGGCGTTGCTTTGGGTATGGCGATGAAAGCAGAAGCCTTAGGTGCACCCGGCGCCATTGTTGCCAATATTACGCTGTTCTCTGTATTGATTTATGAATTGATTGGTCCGTATTTAACGAAAGTTGCCTTGACCAAGGCCGGCGAGATTAAGCCGGAAGGGAAGACCAGCGCGAGAACTACGGCTCAAAAGCAAGCTTAATGCCCATTTCTGTAACGCGATTACAGTAATCCTTGATTCGTTCAGGTTTATAATCTTCAATCCGATGTCCGTCAAAGCCTATGCTTAAACGCACACCGGATTTTCTTATAATTTCTTGTTCCTCGGGGCTTTCAAAGAAGCGCAACATATATCCATGTTCATGACCTTTATGAATGGTATCTAAATTGACGTTCATTTCCCAGAAGATACCTTTTTGTGCCATCTGGGTAAAATAGGCCAAAGGTTCCATCCCAAGGCTTCGGATAAAAGCGAACATATCTGTATGGGCAATGCCCACAGGACAGCCGGCTTTCTTGGCAAAAGCAAATAAATTACTGTCAATCACATTTCCGTCCGGACTATCTATATGCTCTACTAAACAATAATCAAAAAAGGATAAATCGGTTTGCGCTGGCAAAGAAAAACGTCCCCGATTCAGAACGGAAACTTCAATTCCGCGAAGTACTTGGATTTGCCCTGCGTATTTTTCTTTGATTAAATTTAAGTGATCAAAGTAGCGCTTCAAGGTGCGTTGATAATCCGAGAGGATTTCTACGGATTGCGCGTGAAATACATCTGTTCTGGCATTTCCGATTCCATAGCTGTGATCCGTTATGCCAAAAAGTTCAATACCGCCTGCAATGGCAGCTTCTACGACTCTTTCAGGCGTATCTTTTCCGCAGAAAGAATAGTAAGTGTGTGCGTGTAAATCCTGTATCATTATTCGGTCACCTCTCGGGTCAATATACCACATTTTACCTGGGCTGTCGAGGAATATTTTCTTGACTAAAAAAACGATTTATTGTATGATTCTATAAATTGATTCAAGAAAGGAGTCGTCGATTTTATGAATGCAAATCGTAGGAAATCCGTTCTTGTTGGACTACTATCCGGCGGCAGTATTCTTCTCTTTGCCGGAACATTGTTTTTCTTATACGTACAAAGTCGCTATTTGTCGTTTGGTTTTGGGGGGGTCTTACTCCTTTTGCTTGGCGTGTTGAATTTAGTTTTGATTTTGTTTAGACGCGATGTTCCGCTAAGACCTGTTGCAGGCAGCAACGACGATACTGCTTTGACGGAGGAACCGGACAGGAAGGGAATCGGTCGCTTGTTTGGACGTACTTTAGAAGGCATTG
>JAZRHX010000184.1:0-3572 GCA_045644985.1 Clostridia bacterium
TAAGACCGCTTGGCCTCCGACTTCCAAACTCACAAGTCTTCTTAAAGGGAAGATCGACAGGGCGCTCTTAGACTCTTTTACCGAAATCTTAGAAGCCTTCCAAGGAAGTCCTTTACAAAGTATGCTCCGCATCGACTTCTCTGTGGTGAGCGACATGCACTATTATAACGGGATTGTCTTTAAAGGCTTTGTGAAAGGCATTCCGGATAGCGTACTTTCCGGCGGTCAGTACGATAAACTTTTACAAAAAATGAACCGGAAATCCGGTGCTATTGGTTTTGCCGTGTATTTGGATTTGTTAGAGCGTATGGAAACGACTTCCAAAGACTTTGACGTAGATATTCTGCTTCTCTATACAGAAGGCACGTCTCTTTGCAATTTAAGAGACACGGTAGCCAGACTCTCCGCAAGAGGAGATCGGGTGATGGTACAGCGGGCAATGCCGGAGAAACTTCGCGCCCGTCAAGTGATGAAATTAACCAACGGGGAGGTTGAACTTCTTGAAGACAATGCTTAACGTAGCCCTTCCTAAAGGAAGATTAGGCGAGAAAGTATATAATATGTTTGCTGAGGCGGGTTTTCCTTGTCCTTCTATTTTGGAGAACAGCCGGAAACTGATTTTTGAAAATGAAGAATGTGGTGTGCGGTACTTCTGGGTAAAGCCCTCCGACGTGGCTATCTACGTAGAACGGGGCGCGGCAGACGTGGGCGTAGCGGGAAAAGATATTCTCCTTGAATACAATCCGGACGTATATGAACTGCTGGATTTGGATATCGGTAAATGCCGCATGGCGGTGGCTGCCAAGAAGGACTTCCGGGATGATCAGCAGAAGACCTTGAAAGTGGCAACGAAATTTACCAACATAGCACAGCGTTTTTACGCCTCTATGGGTCGTGATATTGATATTATTCACTTAAACGGATCTATTGAAATCGCCCCAATTCTGGGCCTTACGGACGTGATCGTGGATATTGTAGAGACCGGTACTACCTTGAAAGAGAATAATCTGGAAGTCATTGATACCATTGTGCCCATCAGTGCGCGGTTGATTGCCAATAAGTCCAGTTATAAATTTAAGAATTTGCAGATTGATAAGATCGTTTCGGATATTGCCGGGCAGATGGAGGGTAAAAATGATTAAGATCCTTCCATGTAACACCCTGAGCAAAGAAGAAATTTTTGCCCGTACGGAAACGGTGGTGCCTGTTGGGGAAATCGTTTCTGCAATCATCGCTCGTGTGCGTAAAGAAGGGGATAAAGCCCTTTATGACTACTGTGCTCAATTTGATAAAGTTACTCTTACAGAGTTAAAAGTCTCCCAGGCAGAAATCGACGAAGCCTTTGCAACCGTATCTCCCGAATTCTTGGAAGTACTTAAGAAGGCAGCCGACAACATCCGAAAATTCCACCAAATGCAAAAACGCCAAGGCTTCCAAATTGAAGAAGCAAATGGCGTCATTGTAGGGCAAAAGATTATTCCCCTAGACTGTGCAGGATTGTATGTACCCGGTGGCACGGCGGCTTATCCCTCTACGGTGCTCATGGATGCCATTCCGGCGAAAATTGCAGGTTGTAAAGACGTGATTATGGTAACACCGCCGGGGAAAGACGGTAAAGTCAATCCCGTTATCTTAGCGGCTGCCAAAATTGCCGGCGTAGATCAGATCTTCAAAGTAGGCGGTGCCCAAGCCGTTGCAGCCCTTGCCTACGGTACGGAAAGCATTCCCAAAGTAGATAAGATTGTAGGCCCGGGCAATGCTTTTGTGGCAGAAGCTAAGAAACAGGTATTCGGCGTTGTTTCTATTGATATGATTGCCGGTCCTAGCGAAATTATGGTGATTGCAGACGAGAAATCCAATCCGGCACACATTGCGGCCGACTTGCTTTCTCAAGCGGAGCACGATAAGATGGCCAGCAGTGTACTGGTAACCAACTCCATGGACTTGGCGGAGAAAGTGGCGGCAGAATTGGAGCGTCAGATTCCGGCACTGGAACGGGCAGAAATTGCACGGGCATCCATCGATAAAAACGGTAAGATTATCGTAGCGGACACCTTAGAGGAAGTTATTGAAATTGCCAATGAAATTGCGCCGGAACATTTAGAGTTGTGCGTAGACGAACCTTTTACGTATTTAGAGAAAATCCGTCACGCAGGTTCTGTGTTCTTAGGCAGAAACTGTCCGGAAGCCTTGGGCGACTATTTTGCAGGCCCCAACCACACCCTTCCTACCAGTGGCACGGCGAAGTTCTCCAGCCCCTTGTCGGTGGATGATTTCATTAAGAAAACCCAGTATATTTACTATACCAAAGAAGCGCTGGACGAAGTGGCAGGGGACGTTGCATATTTTGCAACCCAGGAAGGTCTTACGGCGCACGCAAGAAGCGCTAGCATTCGCACGGAGGAAACGGGAAAATGAGTCGATTCTTCAGTTCTAAATTAGATCAATTGGTGCCCTATGTGCCCGGCGAGCAACCCAAAGAACGGAATTATGTGAAACTCAACACCAATGAGTCTCCTTTTCCTCCGTCTCCCAAGGCAATCGCTTATGCAAGTGAAGCGGCAAATCTGCTTCAACTGTATCCCGATCCGGACTGTAAGGTTCTTACCGAGAAAGTGGCTTCTGTATTGGGCGTAAATCCGGATGAGGTGCTCCTTACCAATGGCTCGGATGAGATTTTGAACTTTGCTTTTATGGCATTCTGCGATGAAACCAGTCCCGCTATTTTCCCGGATATTACCTACGGCTTTTATAAAGTGTTTGCCCAGTTAAACAACGTGCCTTACAAGGAAATTCCCTTAGAGGAAGATTTTACCATTGACACAAAGGCTTACATGGGAAACCGCGGCACCATTTTTATCGCCAATCCCAATGCCCCCACGGGCATCGCCCTAACGGTAGCGCAAATCGAGGCAATCCTGAAGGCTAATCCGGACCACGTGGTGGTCATCGATGAAGCTTATGTGGATTTCGGCACGGAAAGCTGTGTGCCCCTGATTCGCAAGTATGACAACTTGCTGGTTACCCAGACCTTCTCCAAATCTCGCTCTATGGCGGGGGCGCGTTTAGGTTTTGGCGTGGGATGCAAGACCCTGATTCAGGATCTGAACACGGTAAAATACTCCACAAACCCCTACAATATTAACCGCATGACTATGGCGGCAGGGCTTGGTGTGATGGAAGATGAGGCGTATACGAAGGAAAATTGCCACACCATTATTGAAAATCGGGAATTTGTAGAGAAGGCTCTCTTTGAACTTGGCTTTACCATGACAAATTCCAAGGCAAACTTTGTTTTCGCAAAACACCCGCAAATAGAGGGGGCTAAACTCTATCAGGCACTAAAGGAAAAAGGAATTTTAGTCAGACACTTTGACAAAATGCGTTTGACACAGTACAATCGGATAACGGTGGGAAGCCGGGCGGAAATGGAAACGCTGCTCACCGCCATAGAAGCAATTTTGGAGGAATAAGTATGAGAAGTACGCAGATTGACAGAACAACAGCAGAAACAAAGATTTCTCTTTCGTTGAATTTGGACGGGAGAGGCAATAGTGAGATCAATACCGGCT
>JAZRHX010000185.1:0-1867 GCA_045644985.1 Clostridia bacterium
GACAAACTAATCTGTGCCATAATATCTCCCCCTCACATTTTAGTGTTCAATTACTCGCTTAGTTTGTTAGCCAGGTTTTTCATCAATGTCTGCGCCAGCTTCTTAGCAATAGACTTTGCCATAATCGGAGGCACAGCATTAGTGTGGCGGATACCAATGTGTCCGGTCAGATACATATGGCTGGTTCTCACTTTGTCAGCTTTGACCCTGTGGTGCTGCCTTGCGAGAAGATTCGTACTTGGTATTTGCCTCCGGTCAAGGAAGAGGATGAATACGAAACCGGTAATGATGATACCGTAATCGTGTTGGACAAGCTGGGTGATATGAAGGTATCTCAGGCTGTCTGGGAACGCGGAAGAGAATATTACGTGGACAACCATGTGCGCTATATCTGCGTGGATAATGGTCACGGTAGAGCTATCGTAGAGGGCGAACGTGCCTATGAAATTGAGTTTGATTTTGCTGATGGCGAAATCCGCAATTTGATTTGCTCTTGCCCCTGCGGTTATACCTGCAAGCACGAGGTGGCAGCAATGATGCAGTTGAAGGAAACACTGGAACTGATTGAAAAGCACTACGAGGACCTGTACCACGGTTATTTCGCGGCCATTGTTAAGGGTGATCTGTTCCGGTTCGCTATTGATAGCCACGAAACCGGTAGTTTTACGCTTTAATTCTGAGCAAAAGAGGGATGCAGATGGGAGAAATGTATTCTATAACATGTAAGAATAGGGCATGCAGATATCATAGGGAATTGCGTTCTGGCGTTGGAATGTTTGGGTTTGCGCGAATGAAGAGTTTTGAAAGAGACATTCTAGACGGAAAGATTAAGAACGAGGTGGCGCGAAATAGCATAAACGAAGGCGCACAAATCAGTGTTTGTGGTATTTATTTATGCCCGCAATGCAAAGACTTTGTAACTGACGCAACTTACTATCTCATTGAGAATCTGACCTATTCTCCGTATGGTACACCTCGGTACGATGTTACTTTTCCTTTTGGTGAACCGTGTTGTCCCTATTGTGGAAGTACGTTGGAATACATACGAAATATTTTATCGTCGAAGGTTAAATGTCCACAGTGTAATGGGGAATTGAAACAAAGACTTGCGGGACATTTTGATTGAGGTGTTTTTATGGGCAGGAAATATGTTAAAAGTAGACCGGGTTTGTTCGGCACAGTCTACTACTATGATGAAAACGGCAATCCCATTGGAAAAAGCCGTCCGGGCCTGCTTGAAGGAACTAGGGTGTACACCGATCAGAACGGTAGATACGCTGGTAAGAGCCGTCCCGGATTCTTAGCAAAAGAAGTATTTACAGATACAGAGCACAATCACATTACCTCCTACGATAGCCTCTGCGGGGAGGTCCATTTCAAGAATGGCGTCCCGGTTGGCCGCACAAGACCAGGCTTTTTTGACTCCGCATACACTACATTGGAAACGGAGGAGGAAAGCTATGAAGAGGAATCCTATGAGGAGGACTATTTTGAAGAAGATTTGATAGAAGAAGCGGAAGAGTATGAGTCCGAAGAAATAGAATGTGAGGAGTACAATCCGAAAGCGTCTCAATATACGGTGGTGAGGAATTTCCAGCTGTTTGTGCTGTGTTTGGTAATTTGCATGGTTATTGCCTGTATTTATGCAATCGTTCGTTTTAATTAAAAAGCTTATTAAAATAGCACACTGCAAAGAAATGCAGTGTGCTATTTGCTACTCTACGATAATATCACTTTTTCCGAGATTACAGACGGAACATAGTGTCTGCAGATTGCTAAGTGTGGTTTTGCCACCCTTTGACCATGGCATAATGTGATCAATATGTAATGTCACAGACGGATCCTTGTTAGGTGAGGCTCCGCAGAA
>JAZRHX010000186.1:0-2037 GCA_045644985.1 Clostridia bacterium
ACTTTAGCCTTTTTATCTTTTTAGGATTTATTTTTCTCATTCAACTGCCCGGTATCGGAGAAGCCATTGAATACTACCTGTTAAGTGTACCTTCCGGCTTTTTATCCAGAATAATTTCCGCACCTTGGAGATTTTTAACCAAATTAATTGTATAAAACTACCAGGTATTTTCTCACTACACATTGTCAAAATAAGTACAGCAAATCAACGCAAAAAGACTTGCTGATTATACAATATAAAGTGTGGTGAATTTACAATGGCAAAGAAGAACAGTGCATTTAACCAAATGAAGTACGAAGTAGCAAACGAGTTGGGCATTCAGCTGAACCAGGGTTACAACGGCGACAAAACTTCCAGAGAGAATGGCTCCATCGGTGGTCGTATTACCCAGAAGGTTTTCGAGCAGTACAACAAGAAGAACGGCTAATTCCGTCGTTTGGGGCGGTATGTTCTCGACTTGCCGCCCAATCCATATGAATAGATAGGACTACACCCCTGGCTTACTCCTATATAAGCGGATGTAGTCCTTTATTGTGAGTTCTCTCCCTATCATCAACCGGTCAAACAGCTTGTCGCTGCTCATCCGATACATCCTCTACATCAAAGGGGAATTCATCCGTTTGTTCCGAATCTTCCGAAGAGGTCTGCGCTTGTGCAAGTACCGGTGTTGTTTCTGTATCAGCCTGGGGAGACGGCTGGTAAGAAACTTGAACCTCCTGTACTTTCATTGGTGCGCCGCTATCTTCAATCACAGATATATCTAAAATAGCCAGCATCTCTCTAAGGCGTTCAACTTCAGCTCGCGTAAAAGTAATGCCTTTACTGGATCGGTCTTTCGATTTACTCCAATCCCGAATATCCAGACGACTTTGTGCACCTTCCCAACTAATAATATTTACTTCACGGCTCCAGCCTTTCTCGCTTTCCCGAAGTTTCCCAAGATGATGTTTCAACGTACACTGAATCGATTTCCGCGGTTCTCTTACCATTTCACTCACCTCCTTTCTAAACAAATAAGACTCGTTCAAAATCCACTACCTCCCTCCTGCGTATGTCGCAGGTGTATCGTAGTCCTTTCCCGAATATTGCGCAAATATTTCCCGGGAAATAGAATTTCAAACGAGTCTGTTAATTTTAATAAAACAGCATAGAATCAAGGTTGCAGCGGTATAAGTTTACCACTCAACCAATAATGCTTGCATCCCAAGCTTCCGGTTTATCCACACCCATCAAAAATGCAACGGATGCCGCCAAGTTAGAAAGACCGTAGGTACCTTCTTGAATCTTGTATTGATTTTTATTCTCCGTATTATCATAGAAAATACAAGGAACAGGATTTAAGGTATGTGCCGTCTTTGCTTTCGGAGAACCATCCGGATTGGTGGCAACTTTACCCTTCTTGATTTCGTACATTTCATCGGCATTGCCATGGTCCGCAGTAATGATGGCCATTCCGCCCATTTCATCCAACACAGGAAGCAATCTGGACAGGCAAAGGTCTACGGTTTCAACAGCAACACGAGCCGCTAACATACTGCCTGTATGACCAACCATATCGCCGTTTGCAAAGTTTACACGAACAAATTGATACTTGCCGGTACGAATTTCGTCGATCAAGCAATCTGTAACCTCTGCAGCCTTCATCCAAGGACGTTGTTCAAAAGGAACTACATCCGACTTCACTTCAATGTAAGTTTCCAATTCATCGTCAAACTTGCCGCTCTTATTGCCGTTCCAGAAATACGTTACGTGACCAAACTTTTGTGTCTCAGCAACAGCAAGCTGTGCAAAACCTTTCTTTGCAAGTAATTCACCCATGGTATTGGAAATAGAAGGTGGATTTACAAGGTAACGTTCCGGAATCTTTAAGTCTCCGTCGTATTGAAGCATACCGGCATAACAAACCTTCGGGAATGCTCTTCTGCTAAAAGTATTTAAGTCAGGATCCGTGAATGCGCGGCTGATTTCAAGAGCGCGGTCACCGCGGAAGTTAAAGAATACAACGCTGTCACCGTCTACAATCTTACCCACAGGACC
>JAZRHX010000187.1:0-1571 GCA_045644985.1 Clostridia bacterium
GCTACGATCCGACTTTATCTCCCTATGGTATTCTGCTTTGTGATGTTCCTTGCGAACGATTTATACGGATTCTACAACTGGTGCCGAATGCGGAAAGGGCAGCGAAAGCAGTAAGAAAATCTTCCATTTTACCCCCGTCCATGCTATAATACCCTTATTGGACAACCCTACAAAGGAGTACATATATGTTATACGCCATTCTACTATTCGCAGTCACATACGTCTTAATGTTGATCTTCGGCAAATACCGTCCGTGGATTGCCTTGGGATCGGCGGTTATTTTCATTGTTTGCGGCATGCTGCCGCTGAAAGACATCTGGGGCGCCATTGACTGGAACGTGATTCTGATGATTGCCGGTACCATGGGCATTGTGCAACTGTTTATTGATAGCAAGATGCCGGAACTTCTCGCCGACTTAATTATGGAGAAAGTGCCCAATATTCAAATTGCAGCGGTAGCGTTAGCGCTTTTCGCCGGCGTTATTTCCGCTTTCGTAGATAACGTGGCAACGGTACTCATGATTGCCCCGGTGGCGATGGAAATCTGCAAGAAATTGAAGACCAATCCGGTACCCTTTATTATCGGCATCGCTGTATCTTCCAATTTGCAGGGTGCAGCCACTTTGGTGGGGGATACCACGGCTATTATGTTGGGCTCCTATGCGGATATGAGCTTCCTGGACTTCTTCTGGTATCAAGGAAAGCCCAGTATTTTCTTTGCGGTAGAATTAGGCGCTGTGATGTCCACATTGATTTTTGCGTGGATATTCCGGAAGGAGAAAGCGCCGGTGCCCAAAGGTGCACCCAGAACGAAAGTGACGGACTATGTGCCCACGTATCTTCTGTTGAGCGTAATTTTGCTTTTAATCGGTGCGTCCTTCATTCCTAATAAGCCTGCCATTACAAACGGCTTAATTTGCGTGATTTTGATGGTCGTAGGATTGATTTACAATTTTACCCGGAAACGCACTGTAGAGGCCGTTGTAGGGCCTATTAAGTCCATTGACTTTGAAACTATTGGTTTACTCCTTGGATTGTTCTTGATTATCGGGGGTATTACCCATATGGGCGTCATTGATGCGGCGGCCCGGCTGTTGGCTAAATTCGGCGGCGGAAGCGTATTTGTGCTTTACACGGTCATTGTATGGGGCTCTGTGCTGATTTCTGCCTTTATTGATAATATTCCTTACGTAGCGACCATGCTTCCTGTAATCACCGGCCTTGCGGCGACATTAGGCGTGAATCCCACCATTTTGTATTTTGGTCTGCTGTCCGGTGCTACCTTAGGCGGCAACTGTACGCCCATCGGTGCCTCTGCCAATATTACAGGTATCGGCATATTGCGTAAAGAAGGGTATGAAGTTAAGTCTAGCGACTTCTTTAAGATTGGCATTCCTTTTACATTAGCAGCCATTATTCCGGCATATATTTATCTATGGGTGTTCTATCATTAAGAGAGGGTGTAGCGTATGATTCGTTATGAAATTGAAGGCGGTAATTTACCGGTTGTCATTTGTTATCCGGAGGAGGGGCAAACCCTTTGTACCCAAAGTGGCGCCATGAGTTGGATG
>JAZRHX010000188.1:0-3573 GCA_045644985.1 Clostridia bacterium
GTATTATACGTATATGTATTTGTCTTTCCATCTGCGACGATACTTGCCAATCGTCTTCCGTAGAGCCAGGAGAACGTATACCGTTTCCCGTTATAGTAGCTCAAGGGATTTCCGATGGCATCGTAGCTTATCCCCTCCCCATCGTACCCGGTCAGCAAGTCTCCCCAGGTTGCATCCCCGTAGGTGTAATTTACCGTAGTACTATTCGATACTGTACCATTATTATACACCGATTGGGTCTTGCTGACAATATTGCCGGATTGGTCATAGGAATAGGTTGCCTTAGTGCCTACACCCGTACTGTTCTTGTAAATAATTTCAGAAGTCAACTGATTCAGTGCATCATACGTATACAAGCGGGTTTCCGTACCGTCATTGATGCGAGTAATATTACCCAAACTATCGTACGCATACTGAATGGTGGTAAGGGTTTGACTGTCTGTCTTGTACTTAATAGACGTAATTCGGTTGGTGGTATAGGTACCGGAGGTCCAGTATGTGTACTCCGTGTGCACCTGACCGTTTCCGTGGTTAGCAGTTCGCTTGCTCAATCGATCCAAACCGTCATAGGTAAACAACATGGGTTTACCGTTGTCCATGTTAATTCGCGTAAGTTGTCCGTATTGATTGTATTGATAATACGTAAAGTACGGCATGGAGCCATAGGTTTTGGAAATGGATGCAATTCGTCCATCTTCTCGGTACACGTAAGCAACCTGTACGATGCAGTCTCCGTCCGACAAAATTCGGTACTGCCGAATTCGGCCTATATTATCGTAATCATATAAATATTGATAACCGGAAGCCGTCTCCGTGTAAGAGAATACATTGCCGTCTCCATCATAAACAACCGTATACGCCACCGTTCCGTTATAAGAAACCGCAGAAATTCGTCCATAGTCGTCGTACGTATTGGTAATATACGTACCGTCTCCGTAGTCTGTCCGAATTAATTTGCCGCCACGGGCATTATACGTGTACGTAGCTAAGGGCGTTGCGCGGTTTCCCACCGTAATGGAAGTTACCTGATCATAATAGTTATATACAAAGTTATAACTTTCCCCGGCAGTTTGAATCCGGATAAGTCGGTTTTGACTGTCATAAAGGTACTGAACGCTTTGCTCCCCGGAATCCTTTGTGCCATCTTTATCTTGATCCAGAAATACAGCAGTTAATTTCCCGGAGACATCATAAACGTAGCCGGTTCGGTTTTGATTGGCATTCTGCACGTAATTCAGCACGCCGGTAGCCTCGTTATAGTCATACGTGGTACTTCCGTGGGAATTTGTTTCCGTCTGAAGGAAGTTCCCGTAATAATCGTAGGTATATGTATCCAGAACTTCATAATCATCTGCTGCGGAATACGTAGTTTTCTCCAGCAAATTCCCATAATAATCGTAATCGTCATAACACACGCAGATACCGCTGGGTGACCACGCTCTTTCTAACTGATATTTGAAGATGTGGCTGGAATAGTAGTATTCATAATCATACGTTTCATCATTAAGATACGGCTGATAGGAAGATAGCTGACTATCTTGTGTGTAGTCCATATATTGACTGTTTCCGTTAGCCTCTCCTACCTCAACCATATTCCCTTTGGTATCGTAACTATACACCGCAGTAGGTTCAATGGTGACAGAAATATTATCAAAATAGGCATCACATTTATTAAACCCGGCGCATGGCGATACCGTAACGGAAGTGACAACCATATTGGGCTTCTCAGGATGAATGGCTTTTGCTACAAACTGCCATTCATTCCAAATTACAGGGCTGAAATCCACATAGTGGGTTTCTGTAGTATTGTCACTGTACTTTAAAAGCACCTGCAAGGCAAAGTATCGGTTTCTTTGGGCATAATTAATATTTCCGGTCACAATGGAGGATCCTTCACGTGCCGCAGATTTCCCTTTCGCCCATCCGGAAACCATAAGGGCCATGCTCGAAGATGCCTGATTGACAGCAACCGTTTGAGACATTGAGAAAGAATGGTACAAACTGCCGGGGATTGAGGCGCCATTTCCGTATTTCCCATAGGAACCGGTGTAAACGTAGCCTCCAGACAAGTCCCACGTGGTACTTCCGTACATAAAGCTGCCATTCTCAATTAAGTTATAAGCAGAGACGGATTCTCCTGCTTCTAATTGGATTGCATCAAAATAGGCAATACCGGAGCTGTTCTCCAGTTTCAGTTGAACGGTAATCGTCTCCCCTGCTGTATAATACCTAGATACAACCAACCGTTCCCATCCCAAATCATAATCTGAAAAACCGGTAAGACAAAGACTGGATTGATCATTCAAACAAATCTTAGCGCCGGCGGTTTGGCTGTAGGGCGTTACGTCCGCCGTTTTCACATAGGCAGATAGTGTGTATACGCCGGACTTTGTCGCTTGATAAATTGCTTGGGTAAACGTGCCGGTACCCGGTGTCCCTGTAGAGAAATAAAGGGATAAAGATTTCTCCCCATAGTAAGCATCCGCTACAACGCTTGCAGTGCCTCCGCTGGGTACACTACTCGTCCACTGCGTTAAACTTTCCGCATTTCCGTTTCGTACAAGATTCTGTGCAACATTTCCGGACATAGTCTGACTGGCAATGGTGTTTTGCTTTCGAATATCATTCTGATTGCTTCCGTTATTATACGCCGTATAGCTCGTACCGTAGATTTTTTCTTCTGTAATATCGGTTACGTAGACATTCACAGCTCTGCCATACGTATCAAACAGATAGATATTTAAATAATCATCCTCTGTAAGCGGCATATCATCCACGCCGCGGGTGCGCACAATTGTTTTCTGTTCTTTGTACGTAATATACCGTTCGTCTTCTAATAAACTATTCTCATAGGTAACCTCAATATCCGTCACACGACCGGAGCCGTAGGAATACCACACTTCCTTTTTGTTTGTGACGTCTCGTGCCAGACCCAATGCAGAAGTGGTTGTGTAACGGTACGCAGCTTCTTCACCTGTAGAATAGCGCACGCCTACCAAATAATTGCTTGCGCCGGTTTGTGCGGTGCCATTGTGGGTATTTGCGTACAGATATTCTACGTATTTTGTTGTATCCCGACCGTTGATGATCTTGACCAGCGCACCGTTTGCATTATATTCAAATAATAAATCAGTGAGAACAACCGTCTCTTCTGCCGGATAATACTTCACCTTTGTAGGATATCCCGCAGTATTAAACTCAATTTCTTTTCTATTTCCGGAGAAGTCTTCAAGGGCAAATAATCTGCCGGAATGGTCAAAAATTTTCTTATTATGTTGGTCATCTTCCAGAACGTAACCTTCATCCGTTTTGGTAATGGTCAGTGGATGTCCGTCCTCACTTTGATATTGGACGTCAATATAATTCTGAACGTAGTCTTTGAAATAGATTTCCGTTCCGTTTCCGTCGTTGTAGACAAGCCAGTTCTCATAAGTTGACACACCGGTGTCCGTTCGTCGTTCCCGAATGGTTTCCAAGAGATTCAATTTCCATCCGTATCCTGTCTTGACCGGTGTTGAAAGCGTGTAAGGCGCATTGATATTGGCTTCGTTTTTGTTAAAATGCATGCCTTTT
>JAZRHX010000189.1:0-3242 GCA_045644985.1 Clostridia bacterium
GAATAGAGGCTTCTTCGTTGTAGCAAGGTACTACAATGCTGATTTTCTTAAGATTCATAGACCTTCCTCCCCTTTCGATAAACGACAAGTTTTGAGCAATCGATCAAAGTCTTCCGGCGGTGGTGCATGGAAAATCATTTCGTGACCTTGCACCGGATGACGCAAGATTAAACGGTAGGCATGGAGTGCTTGTCCTACCATTCCACGCGCATTTTTAAGACCGTATACAGGATCTCCTACTACCGGATGACCTAAATACGCCATGTGTACACGAATTTGGTGGGTACGACCGGTTTCCAATCTGCAGGATACCAAAGTGGTACGACTTTGGAGATTTCTGTCCACCACGGTGTAATGGGTGATTGCTTCCCGTCCCGTGGGAATGACACACATTTTCTTCCGGTCGCGTAAACTTCTTCCGATATTGGCAGAAACCGTTCCTTCTTCATCCTTAATAATCCCCTCCACTACAGCCATATAAATTCGGTGCATGGAGTGGTCTTTCAGCTGCGCAGACAGCCCCAAGTGCGCCTTGTCATTCTTGGCAACCACTAAAAGACCGGTAGTATCCTTATCAATTCGATGTACAATACCGGGACGAATAACGCCGCCAATGGTAGAAAGATCCTTGCAATGGTACAATAGCGCATTGACCAAGGTTCCATTTGGATTGCCCACAGCGGGATGAACCACCATACCGCGACATTTATTCACAACAATAATATCTGCATCTTCGTAAACAATATCCAGCGGAATATCTTCTCCAACCGCTTCAATGGGGGCAGGAGGTGGCATAAGCACGCGAATTTCATCCCCCGCCTCACCTTTAGTGCTAGCTTTGCCCACTTTGTTTCCCACCCATACACGGCAATCATCAATCAATTTACGGGCACTGCTACGGCTATTAATTTCCTCCGGGAAAAGCACAGGGAGCATTGCATCCAGGCGTTCAAAATGAGTTTCCGCCTGAACACAAAGCCACTGTTCTTCCTCTAACCAGTCTTCACGGTTCTGAAGCATGGTCTTCCTCCCCTTGTACTGCCTGTTTCTCAACACTTCCAAACCAACGACGTGCAAGACTTCCTTCACAAAACAACGTATTTCCATCCTTTGCCACAAAAATCACAATGATTAATAACAAAATACATCCGCAAGTAATGCAAATATCTGCCACATTAAAGCTTGGGAAATCATAACTGCCGAAATGGAAGCTTAAGAAATCCACTACTTCTCCTCGGAAAATACGATCAATCAAATTGCCCACCGCTCCACTCAAAATCATCAAAAGAGCGGTTGTAAGCCATGCATTCACAGAGACAACCAGCAGATACACTATAAGTAGGCAAGCAATCAACGTAACCACGGACAAAAGTGCCGTATGTCGATTCAAAATACCCCATGCCGCTCCCGTATTCAACACGTGGGAAATATCAAAGAAATCCGGAATAATCCGAATATCACCGCCATAAGGGATAAACACCGTAATCAACCATTTTGTCAGCTGATCTGCCAGCACCATCAAAATGCAGGCTGCCGTATATAACAATCCCTTCTTCCACTTATTTCCATCCACCCTGATGTTCCTCCTTGTTCGGCAATCCTTTTTATTATAAATTACCCGTTTTGATTTTGCAAATTATGGGCGAATTCCAATTAAACCCGCCATGGCACCCGTAGTTCCCCGATCTCGTCTATGAGAGAAGAACCGTTGTGTATCCTCGGCCGTGCACGTTCGATCCCATTGAATATTCTCCGGCGGGATACCACAAGCCAAAAGAGTCTCATAGACAAATCCGGGAACGGATAAGTGCCATTTAACAGAACCCGTACCCTCCGGTTTTCTGCAAAGGTCTTCCCGCTCTGTAAGCGCACCAAATACTTGGTGAAATTCCCGATATACGTCCTCATCAACTTCGAAAGCATCTAAACTAATAGCGGGACCAATCACCGCCTGCACAGCCTCCGGTCTGGTTCCAAAATGTTTGCCCATCGCCTCCACTGTTGCTTTTGAAATTTGAAGCACCGTACTCCGCCATCCGGAATGAACAGCACCCACAGCACAATGTTCAGAATCATACAAAAATATAGGTGTACAATCCGCATGCACCGTACAAAGAGTAACGTCCGGTGTCCGGGTGATCATAGCATCATAGGCACCATTCTTTTGTAAGCCTTTATTCTCTTGCGTAACTAAGAGCACACCTTTACCGTGAACTTGCTTGACACCGGTTAATCCTTCAAACGAAACACCTAACCGGCAAGCTGCTCTACGGTAATTCTCCAATACGTTCTCAGCGTTAGTCTCACGGGAGAAACTCATATTCATGGCATCCTTCGGGAAAGGAGATACGCCCCCGTCTCGCGTTGTAAATCCGCAGCAAATACGGTCATTTCCAAAGTCATACCGAATCATACGTACAGCCCTCTTAAGGTGCAAATTTCCGCCCCGTAGCCCTCTAATTCATTTGGAGTTTCCAAAAAGAAAGGTAAATTTCGCAATGCGGGATGGTTAATAATCCTGGTGAAAGCTTCTATACCAATGGAGCCGGCTCCGATTTTCTCGTGGCGGTCCTTATGGCTTTGAAAAGGATTCTTACTGTCATTAATATGAATCGCTTTTAGCCGATCTAGCCCAACTACTCTGTCAAATTCTTCCAGCACTCCGTCCAAATTCTGCACAATGTCGTATCCCGCATCATATACGTGGCAAGTATCCATACAAACACCTAAGTGGTCCTTAAGATCACAGCCGTTGATAATGGCTGCAAGCTCTTCAAATCGACCGCCTACTTCGCTTCCTTTGCCGGACATCGTTTCCAAAAGCACAGTAGTGGTCTGCTCCGGTTTCAAAATGGCATTCAGCATTTCCGTAATCAATGTAATACCCGTTTGTGTCCCCTGTCCTACGTGACTGCCCGGATGGAAATTATACAAATTCCCCGGAGTGTACTCCATGCGAGCAAGATCATCTGCCATAGTGTTCCAAGTAAATTCCCGCACGTACGCTTTCTCTGCGCATGGGTTGAGTGTATACGGTGCGTGGGCAAGAATTTTCCCAAATTGATGATTTACCATCATTTCCCTGCATTTCGCCGCATCCGCAGGATCGATGTCTTTTGCTTGTCCGCCTCTTGGATTACGGGTGAAAAATTGAAACGTATTGGCCTCAATGGAAAGTGCTTCTTTGCACATATGCACGTATCCTTTTGAATTTGAAAGATGACAACCGATGGTCAGCATAG
>JAZRHX010000190.1:0-2926 GCA_045644985.1 Clostridia bacterium
CCTCTTGAAGTGCCATCAGGAGCTCCGGAATTCCGGAATAAACCGCATTCTCAAATAGCCCATCCACACTGAAATACTCCCGATAACGACAAAGTGCTTCCTCCCCTTGTGCATCGTTTAGGTCGAAACGAGCCATCAGCATTTCTTTAAGTGGCGGTCCAATAAATGCATACAGTTCCTCTCTGGGCGGTTTTGGAATACCCATCTTGTCCAAGGCATACATAATAGAATTGGTAATCCCTAAGCCCGGGTCTGTAAGCGTACCGTCTAAATCGAAAAGGATGGTTGAATATGCCATAAATGCTCCTTCTTTCGTGCTACGTGCTTTATACTACATATTTTTCGCAGCATAATTCCTATATCTGCCTTTATCTTCCCATAGATTGCTTGTCTGCGATACTTCGGCGCAAATACTTTTTCGAGCCTTCGGCCGAACCGGTGGTTTTCGTTATGCAGTAAAAAAGAGCCATCTCCTATGAGATAGCTCTCTTCCTGGCTGGGATGGCAAGGTTCGAACTTGCGGAATGCCAGAGTCAAAGTCTGGTGCCTTACCGCTTGGCTACATCCCAATAACCTTTAGAATTATACCCTGTCAAACACGTTCTGTCAACGGTTTTTCAGAAAAAAATCACGAGCAGAAAGAAATCTGGAATATTTCCCCGGCATTTTACCAATGTCCTCCAAACTCAAGCGAGAAACCAGCGCCAACACCTCAGACCAAGCTCCTTTCTGAAACTCAATTTCCAACTCGTAATCCCGACGACCCCAGTAAGTACTGATGTCAAAATCCAATCGAAAACGTCTCGGTACAATCAAACTTTCCCGACAGGTTTCCAATGTTCCTAAATAAGAAACTGCCACACCGTCTACCACCAGCACATCAGGAATTCCCTCTACGTGAAAGCGTTCTTCCCTACTATCATAACTCTTGCCGAAATTGTGCCGCTTAATTTCCCCGTGCATCGTCCCATCAACTTCTCGAACACGCACAGTAACGCCTTGCTTGTGAAACCCAAGATCAGGAGTATCGTAATAATGATTCACCTGCGTAATCGCACATAAGGAGGCCTGCGGAAGCAAGGATTTTGCCTGCTTCCGAACTGCCTCAAAACGATCTTCTGTGAGTAGAAATTTCAGTTCGCGTTCAATAAAAGTCATAGCATTACGCAATGGTCATGGTAAAAGTATTGGTATATACTTTACCCGGTGCCAACGAGCACATGAGTTGCTTACTTTCTAGATCATCAATTTCTCCATCATACGCAGGCAGGCTGTACCAAGGTTCAATACACACGTAAGGCGCATCCGTCTTCGGCGCGTGCCAGAAACCCAGAGCGTTCATATCCGGATAGGAAAGATGAACGGATTTACAGGAACAGTGAGATTTCAAAGTAACACCCTTACAAACGTCGGTCAAGAAAATAGCATCGTGATCGAATAGGCTGTGCTCTAAAGAAAGGCGTTTCCCATCTTCTAAGGGGAATGCTTCCCGTTTGCCCGTGTCATAGCAAGTCTCACTCATAACGACCTTCTTAGCTTCTTTCGCACAGTCAAACTCCACGTAATAATCTTCAAATTTCTCCCCGGCTGTAAGGGGTACGTTAAAGCCCGGATGACCGCCTACGGCAAAGATTAAATTCTTCTCATCCGTGTTGCTTACCTTAAAGGTTTGATGCACGGTAGTGCCTTCCAAAGTATAGCCAATGATCAGCTCAAAATGGAAAGGATACATCTTCAAAGAGTCTTCCGTATCCGTAAGACAGAATTGAATAGCATCATCTTTCTGAGAAATCACAGTCATGGTACATTTGCGAGCAAAACCGTGGAGGTTCATTTCATAGGTATTTCCGCGGTAGGTATACTTCCCTTCCGTTAAACGGCCGCAAATCGGGAAAAGGTTACAAGCACGGCCACTCCAGTAAGCAGGATCGCCTTGCCACAAATATTCACAGTTATCTTCCTTTAGTTGAAAGGACATCATCTCCGCGCCTACATCCGAAATTGCAACGCGAATCTTGTCATTCTCAATGGTATAAAGCATTAAAATGCGCCTCCTTAAAAGTGCTGGGGTTATGATAGCACATCCATTGCAAAATAACAAGATTTTTTCTAAAAAAGGTGTTGACAAAGCGTTTGCTCCCCGCTATAATAAACAAGCTGATTTCATTTGATTGGCAGGTGGATTCAGTAATTTACGCGAGTATGGTGGAATTGGCAGACACGTGCGTTTAAGGGGCGCATGGGAGACCGTATCGGTTCAAGTCCGATTACTCGCACCAAGATAAAGAGGCTGTTTCAAAACTACGGTAATCTGTAGTGAAGAGACAGCCTCTTTTGATTGTATTTTGCATAGAGCTCTGCACATAATCGGGATTGCTTTTTACAAAACCGGAAACAGCGTATGCAAGTTCTTCACTGCCCCAACCGAATCGTAAAACCGCCACCCCGATGGTTATTGTCGTCTCCGTTGGTTTCAATAGTCAAATACGGAGATAATTTCTGTGCCGTCTGATAAATCGGCATGGATTGAATATAAACCGTACCGGGACCGGTAATGCGGGTGTTGAAGAATCCTTCCCCACCAAGAAATTTATTTTTAAGACCTTTCACAGATTGAATCTCCATGGAACAACTCTCACTCATAGCTGCCAAATAGCCGGTATCTACCAGAATGCTCTCCCCCGCGTGTAAATCAAGCATTTTACAGTACCCATCAATTTCTAAGAACACAAGACCGTCCCCGGAAACCTTCTGCATAATGAAACCCTCTCCACCAAACAAACCGGTACCAAAACGCTTTTGGAAGAACACGGACAAATCCAGACCCTTCTCCATTGCCAGGAAGCCTCGCTTCTGCACCACTATACTGTTTCCAGGCGTCACCCGATATGGGATGATGGAGCCCGGGAAAGCAGAAGCAAAAGCA
>JAZRHX010000191.1:0-1740 GCA_045644985.1 Clostridia bacterium
ACAAAAGGAATGTTCATTAAAGAGCGATCCTTACCGGCTACGGTTGCGCGGAACATACGGCTTTCGTCCAAATAACCGTAGAATGCGTTCGCCTTGCGTTGGTTAATCTCATTCATAGCCTTAATGCCACCTTTAGCCTGAAGCCACTCCAGCACCAGCTTCATGACATAAATGCCGTAGGTAGGCGGTGTATTGTAAAGAGATGCATTCTCTGCATGAATATCATAGCGAAGCATGGTGGGCGTATCGGCTCTGTGACGACCGATCAAGTCTTTGCGAATAATCACCACGGTTACACCGGCAGGACCCATATTCTTCTGCGCACCAGCAAAAATCACGCCGAACTTAGAAACGTCTACTTCTTCCGACAAAATGCTGGAAGACATGTCCGCAACGATGGGCGTCGTGCCGCAGTCGGGAATTTCGGTAAAATGGGTGCCGTAGATTGTATTGTTCCAGCAGATATGTAAATAATCCGCATCTTTACTGAAACAACTTGCGGGCATTTCCGGAATATAAGAGAACGTCTTATCTTTGGAACTTGCTACAATGTTGGCCTGCGCCAATTTCTCCGCTTCTTCATAAGCACGCTTTGCCCATACACCAGTAAGGGCAATATCCACAAGACCGCTGCCGGTTGCCAAGTTCATGGGAAGCATAGCAAATTGAGTAGAAGCACCACCTTGCAGGAACAATACTTCGTAGTCATCCGGAATGTGCATCATTTCACGAAGCAGCGCCTCTGCGCCTTTAATAATGCCATCGTATACTTTCGAGCGGTGGCTCATTTCCATTACGGACATACCGGATCCGCCAAAGTTCATCATTTCGTCGGCAGCTCGTTTCAGCACTTCCTCGGGAAGTACAGAGGGACCTGCGGAAAAATTATAAATTCGATCATGATTCATGATGATTTCAAAACCTCCAAAATTATTCAATCAACGTACCAATTTCCTCGCCGCAAACGGCGCGAATCATATTCTCAGGATCGCTGATGCCAAACACGTGAATCTTCACTCCATTGTCCCGGCAAAGAGATGCTGCCGTAGAATCCATCACTTTCAAGTTCTGATTTAGCACTTCGCTGTGGGTTAAGCGGGTATAACGCTTCGCATCGGGGTTCTTGGCAGGATCGGAATCGTATACTGCATCCACGTTCTTCGCCAGTAAAATGGCATCCGCATCAATTTCCACGGCACGAAGAGCTGCAGTTGTATCGGTTGTAAAGAATGGATTGCCTGTTCCGCAACCAAAAATAACAACACGGCCTTTCTCCAAATGGCGTGTCGCCTTGTTCCGGATATACGGCTCTGCAATCTGTCGCATTTCAATGGCCGTTTGCACCCGAACCAACAAATCCTGTTGTTCTAAAGCGTCTGCCAATGCCAAAGAGTTCATCACCGTTGCCAGCATGCCCATGTGGTCTGCCCGGGTACGGTCCATGGATTTACTTTGACTGCCTCTCCAGAAGTTTCCGCCACCAACTACGATAGCAACCTCTGCGCCCATATCAACAACATCCTTGATTTTTTCAGCAATTCTGTCAATTATGTCTGTGTCAAGACCAAAGCCCTTTTCACCGGCTAAAGCCTCACCGCTGATTTTAAGCAATACTCTTTTGTACTTTAAGCTTTCCATTTCCTTTTCTCCTTTTCAGCGTTTGTATATTTCTCCACTTATTCAGCAGAGTTGTAGTCTGAATTTGTTTCTGTATCATCTACTGCCTCAATCACAACATCG
>JAZRHX010000192.1:0-6599 GCA_045644985.1 Clostridia bacterium
AACACCTGCATGGAGCCAGGGTGGAGGTGTTTTTTTGTCGGGTAAAATGGCGGCGCAAAGCATCCAAAGGCAGATTAACAGCGCTATCAAATTGGTTTGGTTGGTGTAGTATACAAAATGGCGCCAATAATTATTTTCCGGAAAACGAATCCACTGTGCCCAAAGAATAAGCGCGCCGGTAATCAGTCTCCATAGTTGAATAAATAATTGATTTGGGCATAAAATCATAATACCAAACTCCTGTTTGTATATAAATTGTTTACAGAAAAAACAGAAAACAAAATAGAAGTAGTTATATAATAAACATGGAGAAGGTGAATTATACCATGTTGGAATTAAAGAAAATTCAGAAAGTGTATCCCGCGGGAGACGGGAACGTTACTGCCCTGAAAGGTGTGAGCCTTTGCTTTCGTGAAAGTGAGTTTGTATCTATCTTGGGACCATCCGGTTGCGGGAAGACAACGCTCTTGAATCTTATCGGCGGTCTTGACCAGTATACCAGTGGTGATTTGGTCATTAACGGTAAATCGACCAAAGACTTTAAGAATCGGGATTGGGATACGTACAGAAACCATTCTGTAGGCTTTGTCTTCCAAAGCTACAATTTGATTCCCCATCAGACTGTGCTTCAAAACGTAGAATTAGCCCTAACTTTGTCCGGCGTTTCCAAGAAGGAACGAAGGAACCGCGCCAAGGTTGCTTTGGCACAAGTGGGTCTTTCTGACCAGCTTACGAAGAAGCCGGGGGAGATGTCCGGCGGTCAGATGCAACGTGTCGCCATTGCTAGAGCATTGGTCAATAATCCGGATATTATCTTAGCAGACGAGCCTACCGGTGCCTTGGACACGGAAACCAGTGTGCAAGTTATGGAGCTTTTGAAGGAAGTCGCCAAAGATCGATTGGTGATTATGGTTACCCATAACCCTGAACTGGCAGAGCGGTATTCTACCCGTATTATTCGTATGCTGGACGGAAACATTATTGGCGATACTTGTCCTCTAACACCGGAAGAAACGGAAGTACGCAAGGAGAATGCGTCTTTAAGAATAGCGGCGGAAGGGAAGGTCAAGAAACCTTCTATGTCTTTGTGGACAGCTTTTGGTTTGTCATTAAAGAACCTTTTTACCAAGAAAGGTCGCACGGTCTTAACCTCTTTTGCCGGCAGTATCGGTATCATCGGCATTGCATTGATTCTTGCAGTTTCTACGGGTATGAAGACATATATTGATACCGTGCAGGAAGAAACCCTTTCCTCCTATCCGTTAACCCTGCAATCCCAACACGTGGACTTGGCCTCTATGATGCAGGCTTTTGCCGGTGCTGCCCAATCGAAACACGAACATGATTTGGATGCAGTTTATCAAAAATCCATCATTATGGATTTAGTGAATGCTTTAAGTTCTACGGAAATTCAAGAAAATGACCTGGCTTCTTTTAAGGTTTATCTGGAACAACAGATGAAGGAGAACAAGAAGGCGCAGACTGCTATCAGCGGTATTCAGTATACCTATGATTTGAATTTGACGATATACACCCAGAATGTAGAAGGTAAGATTGTTCACTCGGATTCGGAAGAGTTGATGACTAAGATGCTGATGCAGTATATGGGTGCCACGATGGGTTCCGGGGATAGTACACAAAGCGGTAATTCCTCAGATTCCATGATGTCTTCTATGAACATGATGGGCTCTTCTGGGATGTGGCAAGAAATGCTTAGCGGAAATGACGGTGCGCCGATTAATGATATGATTTACAAACAATATGATTTGGTGTACGGCTCTTGGCCCAATTCTTATGATGAAATTGTTCTGATTGTGGATGAGAACAACGAATTGGATGACCTAACGTTATACGCATTGGGATTGAAGACACAAACTGATATTGATAAGATTATGCAGGCGGCGATTAACAAGACGGAGCTGAAAGAAGAACTGCAGAAGTGGTCTTATGAGGAAATTTGTGCGAGAGAATTTAAGGTGATTTTGAATTCTGATTGCTATTACTACAGTGCTGATTCGGGTGTTTGTGTGGATTTGCGGGAGAATACGCAAATGTTTGAAAGTATTTTCAATACCAAAGCAATTCCTCTTCGGGTTACCGGTATTATCCGTCCTAACGAAGATAGTGCCTCTCATATGATTTCCGGCAGTATCGGGTATACAAAGATGCTGACCCAACATGTGATTGAGAAAGCACAAGCGTCAGAAACTATTAAAGCGCAGCTTGCGAATCCGGGTGTGGATATTTTTACGGGACTGCCTTTCAAAGATACGGAGGGTTTGCTGTCCGATGAGAAGAAGGCGGCAGACTTCATGGATTATGTGGCGGGACTTACACCAGAGGAACAAGGTGAGCTGTATATCCAAATCCATTCCGTTCCTACTCCGGAGGAGCTAGCAGGGATGGTGGCGGAAGCTACGCAAGGGAAGACTCGTGAAGATATGGAGACCCTTATACTTGACGTGCTTAGTGAACAATATGCATCAGACGCAGAGAGTTTGGGAGAATACATTGGTTCCTTAAATGATGAAGCGCTTGCAGATATGTTTGAGAAGATTATGGAAGAAGTTTGCAAAGCACAGTACGGGGCTATGAAACGTCAATATCTTCAAAATATGCCTTTTGAGCAACGGGCAACTTTATTAACTGACGAACTTGCGGAAGCGACGGATATGGTGAAAGGGGAGTACTACGACTTATTCCTGGAATTCTCTGAATCAGACTATGAAACCAATTTGATTCGTTTGGGCTGTTTGGATTTGGATGCACCTTCCGGCATTAATTTGTATGCGTCTTCTTTTGAGAATAAGGATGAAATTGAGGCTTTGATTGCCGCATACAACAAAGATAAAGATGAGGTTTCGCAGATTGCTTATACGGACTTTGTGGGCATTTTGATGTCTTCCGTTACCACCATTATTGATGCTATTTCCTACGTGCTGATTGCTTTTGTATCCATTTCTCTTGTTGTGTCCTCTATTATGATCGGCGTGATTACCTTAATTTCCGTGCAGGAGCGGACGAAAGAAATCGGTATTCTCAGGGCAATCGGTGCTTCTAAAGGGGATGTGTCCAGTATGTTTAATGCAGAAACCGTAATTATTGGGTTTACTTCTGGATTACTGGGTGTGGGGATTACGTATTTGCTTTGTATTCCTATTAATGCGGTCATCCAGGCGCTAACCGGTCTTGGTAATCTACGCGCATTTCTGCCGGTGGGAGCGGCTTGCTTATTAGTTCTAATCAGTATATTACTGACACTGTTCTCTGGATTAATTCCTTCCAGAAGTGCAGCGAAGAAAGATCCTGTTGTTGCTCTTCGTACAGAATGAATTTCCCTATAAGAGAGGTTTGAATTGTGAAACGTAGAATTATTCTTACATTGGTAGTTGCTATTTTGGCTGTAAGTTTTGTGGGTTGCGGAAACGGCATAGGACAGGATGTACCATCTACACCGCCTACAGCCACACCGGTTAATTTCGACACGGTGGAAACCCGGCAGGGGGTCAATGAATTGTACCAGCTTGTGGATACGCCTGACAGTCAGATTATGTCTTATATCTTAAAGACAAAAACCGGCAAACTGATTATCTTGGACGGCGGCTTGGAGCGAAATGCAGAGGAAATTATTGCCCTTGCCAAGCGTCTTACGGGACAAGAAGTGCCGGAGATTGAGGCTTGGTTCTTCTCTCACAGCCATTCGGATCACGTGAATGCGTTTACAAAATTTGCAACGGATTTCAAGGATGCCTTATCTGTGAAGAAGATTTATCACCATTTTACCTCGGATAGCTACGTGGTTGTTCAAGAACTGAGCAACGTACCTACTTACAGAAAGTTTATGCAGGCATTGTCCGCTTATGATCCTGATGGTTCCAAGACCACCGTGGTTGAACCGGGGGATGTATATTCTTTTGATGATGTAACTATGGAAGTGCTTTTGGTGCCGGATGAAGAAGTCGAGGTTCAAAAAGGGGTAGCAATCAACGAAGCGAGTGTAATCTACCGGATGACCATCGACGGTCAACGTGTATTGTTCTTGGGAGATGCTTATCACGTGGCAGGTCAGCGCCTTCAAGCAGCATATCCCGATGATTTGAAAGCAGATGTGGTGCAAATGGCCCATCACGGTTCTCAAGGTGTAGAATGGGACTTGTATGCTTTGATTCAGCCCAAAATGTGTTTGTGGCCGTCTCCTCAAATTATGTGGGCGCCGGAGAACCAAATTGGGGGTAGCGCAAATTGGGGTTTGGAGACTGTGGAACTTCATCGCTATATGCGCACTACTTTGGGTGTTGCCCATCACTATATCGCAACGGAAGGTCTTCAGAAATTGGTATTTCCGTTGGATTTAGAATAAATGGGTTTGCCATTTGTGCGCCGTCGTGATATAATATCTGCACATTAAGATTAGTTTATGAGATTCTGTTGAGAATTGAGGGATGGTTGTATGTTACGAAGAGTTTTATTAGTGATGTTGACGATAGCAATGCTGGTGGGTTTTGCTGCATGCGGTAAGGATGCCCAAGAACCCGGTGCCACGGTAGAGGTCTCTACGGTACCGTCTGCATCTTTAGACGCAACAGTTACGCCTTCTTCCGGCGTATCTACGCCTACGAAGCAACCGACTACTCCTAAACCTACCGCAACCGCTACAATTAAGCCTGTGGTCAGCGCTACGCCTACTACAAAACCGAATTACGCAGGAGGTACGTTGTATCAGCTTGCGGATAACGGTCAGATGATGTCTTATATATTGCACACGCAGAACGGCAAGTTGGTTGTTTTGGACGGTGGCTATGCACGGAATGCGGCGGATATTATTAAGCTGGCGAAGCAACTTACGGGTAAAGCTGTGCCGGAGATCGAAGCTTGGTTCTTCTCTCATCCCCATTCGGATCACGTGGATGCCTTTACTGAACTGATGACTAAGAATGCGTCTGCACTCTCTGTGAAGCATATTTATTACAATTTCCCCTCCGGTGCATTTATTCGGCAGTATGAAGAGGATGCTTATACGACTTATGAGAACTTTATGAAAGCTGTAGCGTCCTTCAAAGGGCAGAAGACTATCGTACAGAAGGGAGACAAGGTTACCGTTGACGGCATTTTGATTGAAACGTTGATCACACCGGATGAGTCCATTACGTTTAATGCGGTTAATGAGGCCAGCGTTATATATAGAATGACTATTGGCGGTCAGCGTGTGTTGTTCTTGGGAGATGCTTACCAAAAGACCGGTGTTCGCTTGCGGAAAGCTTATTGGAATAAGGATGAGACCAAGAATGATTTGAAGGCAGACGTTGTGCAAATGGCTCACCATGGCTCCCAGGGTGTTAATAAAGAATTATATGAATTAATTGATCCTAAGGTTTGCCTGTGGCCGTCTCCTCAATTTATGTGGGAAGAGGAGAATCAAACCAACGGATCGAATCCGGATCTTAATTTAGAGAATATTGCCCTTCTTCGCTATATGCGCACAGAGTTGGGAATTCAAAAACATTATATTCTTAAGGATGCTGAAGGTGGTTTCCAGAAGTTGGTATTTCCCCTTGATTTAGGTTGATTGTTTACGTTTTATAGAAGACCGATTTAGAATTATCTAAGTCGGTCTTTTTTTTACACGCCTGGGGTACTTAATTATGCAATAAAAGGGTAGCATGCTAGCCTTTATACATGGAAATGAATACTGTTTGGACCTATAATCGTGTTTTGAGGATAGCGCGCTAGCCTTTATACAGGCTTTTGCATACTTTGCCTACGGCGGGCGGCGACTGCCCTAATCTTTATTCTTGCCCTGTTTGTTGTTTGAATTTCTTCCAGTGATGAATGGTGAGGGTGCACGATAGCGTTCCGGCAACTGCCACAAACGCCCAAATCAGCACGGTTATCGACCAACCGAAATTCTCTGCAATCAAGGCAACACCGTACGTAGAAAGGGCAGAGCCTACGTAGGTACAGGAATTCAGCACACCGGAAATTAAGGAAATTCGACCTGTATACTGGAAGAACTTAGGTACCATACAAATTAACACTAAATTTACGCCGTGCATACAAGCAGAAGCAATCGCCAAAGCGGCAATGGACAGAAGGATGCTGGGCAGGGAAGTGCCACCTTGTACCAGCTTAAGGAGAATTAATGCCGCCATGCCGATGGCAAAGAAGAAAGCACCGCAGGCCAGCTCGTTTCGAATCATCTTACGATTTACAATTGCCACAACCTGTACGCTGATAATGCTGAAAATAGGCAGGATTACGCCGGTTAGAATAGAAATGCCGCTTCCTAAATGGAAGCTGTCATCAATATAAGATGGCATCCAAGTGGTGATGCCATCTCGCAGAATTCCCTGCATAACAATCCCGAACATAATTACGCCCAACAATCCGTAAATGCCGGCGGTTAGTCTCTTTGAAACCGGTGCCTGTACATCTTCCTCCTCCCACGTACTGTTCACTACCAAAGCGCGATTTCGGCGAATCCTCTTCTCTAAAGCGCGATAAGCGGGAAGCCACAGGCATGCCATTAAAATTGCAATCAAAGCGGAAGCAACAAAAACAGTCTTCCAGCCACTGATGGCAATATATAGAGGTGCGGTTAA
>JAZRHX010000193.1:0-2334 GCA_045644985.1 Clostridia bacterium
CAAAACCGGCGTGTTGAACACTTGGGGCATATCCTCTGCGTATTCAAATCCAATCCAAATATAATGCCAAGGATTCTCCCGGTCTGCTTCATAGTAGGTTTCGATGCCGGGGGGGATTACAAAGATTTCACCGGGGGCAATCTTGTAGGTGGTGCCGCTGCGGGTAAAAATCCCGGTGCCTGAAATCACGTAATGGAGTAACCAGAAAGGTCTTACCGTAGGACCGAATCCATGTCCCGGTGCACAATTTTGAAATCCAAACTGCTGGGGATTCATGCCTGGGTAATACTCGTTGAAAATATAAACAACTTGATCATGGAGATTCATACGGTGTCGCCTCACTTTCCCAAAATGGACATACAACATTATAACAAGTTTTGCAAACAAATAGCAACTATTATTTTAAAGGGGACTATGCTATACTTTTCATAGATTCAAAAAAGGAGGTTTCCCTTAATATGATTAAGATTACTTTTATGGGTGCGGGCAGCACTGTGTTTGCAAGAAACGTCATCGGCGACTGTATGTGTGTAGAGGCACTGAGAGACAGCGTTTTCGCTTTGTATGATATTGATGCCGGAAGACTGGAAGAAAGCCGAGTTATCTTGGAGGCCATGAGAAAGGCGAAAGGCGGCTACGGTAAGATTGAATGCTATTGCGGCGTAGAGAAGCGCAAAGACGCTTTGCGGGGCGCTAACTTCGTGGTAAACGCCATTCAAGTGGGCGGCTATGACCCTTGTACCATTACGGACTTTGAAATCCCTAAGAAATACGGCTTGCAACAGACCATTGGCGACACACTGGGTATCGGTGGTATTATGCGTACCTTGCGCACCATTCCTGTTGTGATGGATTTTGCAAAGGATATGCAGGAGGTTTGTCCCGATGCTTTGTTCTTAAACTACGTAAACCCCATGGCCATGATTACCGGTTATATGCAGCGATATTCCGGCGTGAACACATTGGGGCTTTGCCACAGCGTACAAGTGTGCACCGAACACTTGCTGAAAGAATTGGGTATGGATGATAAGTTGGAAGGTCGCAAGGAGCTCATTGCCGGTATCAACCACATGGCTTGGCTTTTGAAGATTGAAGATAAGAATGGCGTGGATCTTTATCCTGAAATTAAGTCGAAAATTGATGCCATTATTGAGGGTCCTGCCCATGGCGATAAGGTTCGTTTAGATTACATCCGTAACTTTGGTTACTATTGTACAGAATCCAGTGAGCACAATGCCGAGTACAATATGTTCTACATTAAGAGCAAATATCCCGAACGCATTGAACGCTACAACATTCCGCTAGATGAATATCCCAGACGCTGTATCGACCAGGCGGCGACGTGGAAGAAAGAGTACGAAGAAATGATGAAGACCGGTGTGAAAGAACACAATCGTTCTCACGAATATGCTTCTAGAATTATGGAAGCCATGGTAACCGGTATACCTTATCAAATAGGGGGAAACGTACTTAATACTCACCACTTAATTACTAATCTTCCGGAAGAAGCTTGTGTGGAAATTCCTTGTATGATTAACGGAACAGGTGTACACCCTTGTTTTGTTGGCGCACTTCCCGTACAGTGTGCAGCGATGAATATGACCAATATTAACGTGCAATTGCTTACCATTGAAGCGGCACGTACGGGCAAGAAAGAACACATTTACCAAGCAGCCATGTTAGACCCCCACACAGGCAGTGAACTGGATATTGACACCATTAAGAAGATGGTGGATGAACTCATTGAAGCTCACGGCGATTATTTACCGAAATTCCACTAAGAGGAGGACGTACAATGGACCATAAGACCCTTGCAAAGCAGCGGGAGAAGACGCGAATCGGTGCTTGGTATGCGCTTTGGTATGACAGCCTGGAAGAAAATAGCTTCTGGGACAACGAAGGTACGGGACAAGTGATTCATTACAAACCGTTACTTCCAGACGGTACCTACGGACGCCATGATTCCGGGGACGATGCCATTATTCAATTCCATCTTGAAGAAATCACCAAAGTCGGCATTGATTTTCTGATTTTTGACCAAACCAACAACATTGACGTTGTGAACGCAGAGGGATGTCCTTGGATTCACGAGAACTCCCTGAAGACGGCACAAGCCATTCAAAAATGGAATGAGGCGAGCAATAAACCGATTAAGTATTGCTCGGCAGTAGGTGCTTATGCCACCGTTTGGCAAGACTACAATATCATTGAATCCGAAGCTAAGAAACTTTGGGAGCGATATATTGAAAAGCCCTGGGGGACACCGGAACATCACGAGTACATAAATGGAAAGCCTTTGTTGGTACTCTTCACCATTACCAAAGAACAATGGGA
>JAZRHX010000194.1:0-2141 GCA_045644985.1 Clostridia bacterium
AATCACCATATACACTTCCGTTTAAATCTCCATCTAAGAAACCATAGAATCCATGATGAACCGTGCCGTTCAAATCACCCAACAAAGACCCATTAAAGGAACCGCCTATATATCCATTTAAATTAGTATCCATCCGTCCAAAGCAACCAAATCAAATTATATTAAAACAACACCGTATAATCCTGAAGTTCAATTCCCATTTTACCAATTTCCTCCGCCCAATGCTCGAATTGGAAACAAAGATTTTCTTTCTGATGGGTGTCGCCGGTGATCAACAATTTGCCGCCACGAGCCGCGATTTCCTGTAAAATCGGACTCGACGGATAAGGTGTGGTCCGTTTTCCACGAGAAATCGCCCCTACGTTTACTTCAAATACCTTGTTCATAGGAATCAAAGCATCCAACGCGTTGCGCCAGGCCGCCTTGTACCGAGGATGATTTTCATCAAAAATAGGATCTAACTCCTGAAATTTAGAAATCACGTCAAAATGACCGATAATAGCTGCATCGCACCTGCGAACGGCTTCTACCACCCGTTCAAAATAAGCTTCTGCAATAGCGTATACGTCACCGCCGCAGTGAAGTTCTGCGCCGCGGCGTAAATTATTGTTGCCTTCATCCATCACCACGTAGTCCTCTCCGAACCTAACGTAGTGCACAGAGCCAATATAGAAGTCAAAAGTACCCGCTTCCGGAATAGGCGCATAAGAATCCAATTCCAAACCGCAATAGATTTTAATACGATTCCCGTACTTTTGTTGAAGGCTACGAACATCCCGAATATATTGTTCCGTTTTCTCCTCAGTCAAACAATATCGCAAATCAAAAGGCGTATAACTGTGTTCCGTAAAACCAATAGCTTCCATTCCTCTTTCAATGGCCGCCATCACCATTTCTTCCGGCGTACTAATCCCATCACAGTAATTGGTATGGGTGTGGAAATCCGCTAGGATCATTTGGTCATCTTCTCCTGCTTTACTTTATGGTCAATAACGTGGCGGGAAGCCAGTTCTTTATGAATATCTTCCAAGGAAATACCGGCTTCAATCATCAGCACCATCAAGTGATAAATCAAGTCGGAAATTTCATAAATCGTTTCCGCCTTATCCTCCGCTTTGCCGGCGATAATCACCTCGGTACACTCCTCGCCTACTTTCTTTAAGATTTTGTCTAAACCTTTTTCAAATAAGTAAGTCGTGTAGGAACCTTCCTTCTTCTCAATCTTTCTGCCAACCAGCATCGTCATTAAGCTTTCCAAAGAGAATTCGTGCAGTTCATCGCTTTCCCAAATGGTGTTTTCAAAACAAGACTGAGTCCCTTTGTGGCAAGCAGGACCATCCGGCTCTACCATCACAACCAAAGCATCCCCATCACAATCTGCCGTAATGGAAACGATATGCTGATAGTTGCCGCTGGTTTCCCCTTTCAGCCACAATTCCTGTCTGGAACGGCTCCAGAAGCAAGTCAATTTCTTCTCCATGGAAATTTGAAGACTTTCCCGGTTCATATACGCCAATGTCAAAACTTTCTTCGAAATGGCATCCACCACAATGGCAGGAATTAAACCCTTCTCGTCAAACTTTAGTGTGTCTAAATTAATATCCATACTGCTCTTTCTCCTTTTCTACAGGCGGGCAGGAATCCCTGCATCTGCCATAACGTTCTTCAAATTTTTAATCTTAACCTCTCCAAAATGGAAAATCGAAGCCGCCAAACCGGCATCTACTTTGGGCAAAGTATTAAACAAGGTAATAAAATCCTCCATACAGCCGGCACCGCCGGAGGCAATCACAGGAACGGAAACCACGTTACAAACCGCTTCTAACATTTCCAGGTCAAAGCCTTTCTTCACGCCGTCCGTATCAATGGAATTCACCACAATCTCACCGGCACCCATATCTACACAGCGGCGGATCCAGGAAATGGCTTCCATACCCGTATCTTCTCTTCCGCCTTTGGCAAACACACGAAATTCACCATCGACCCTTTTCACGTCCACCGACAGCACCACGCACTGGTCACCGTAGAGTTTCGCCGCCTCGCCGATCAAAACCGGATTGCGAATAGCACCTGAATTGACGCTGACTTTATCCGCACCGCATTTCAGCACCCGATCAAAATCTTCCACCGTATTGATACCG